>CAYNJI010000007.1:15458-15997 GCA_964397605.1 uncultured Dehalococcoidia bacterium
TACGGGAGTTGACCGGTTGGATGGGGCGTTGGCTAGACGTCCAGTTCTTTGACGTTGCGGGCGTTGGCCTGAATCCACCGCTTTCTGGGGGCCACGTCGGGGCCCATGAGGTCGGCGAAGGTCTTCCTGGCCTCTTCGCGGCTCTGTGCGTCCTTCATAACCACGCTGAGCAGGGTGCGGCGCTCCGGGTCCATAGTGGTCTCCCAAAGCTGCTCCGGGTTCATCTCACCCAAGCCTTTGTATCGCTGTAGGTGAACTCTGCGGTTGCCGTTGGTTGCGGCCAACACCTCGTCCTTCTCCTCGTCGGAGTAGACGTAGGTCACCTTGCGGCCCACCTGGATGCGGTAGAGGGGGGGTTGGGCGATGTATAGGTAGTCGCCCGTGATGAGGTCTTCCATGCCGCGGAAGAAAAAGGTGAGAAGAAGAGTGCGGATGTGGGAGCCGTCCACGTCGGCGTCGGTCATGATGATAATCTTGTGGTAGCGGAGCTTTTCGGCGTCGAACTCGTCGCCCTCG
The DNA here is from genome assembly GCA_964397605.1 of uncultured Dehalococcoidia bacterium. GTDB lineage: Bacteria > Chloroflexota > Dehalococcoidia > Lucifugimonadales > JAPULR01. The sequence goes on from CAYNJI010000007.1 coordinate 15,975, forward strand.
TTGGCGCCGAGGGCGGCGATGAG
>CAYNJI010000007.1:16007-17694 GCA_964397605.1 uncultured Dehalococcoidia bacterium
GCAGCACCCTCTCCACGTTCAGTATCTTGCCCTTGATGGGTAGGATGGCCTGGAAGCGGCGGTCCCGGCCCATCTTGGCGGAGCCTCCGGCTGATTCACCCTCGACGATGAAGAGTTCGGAGAGTGCGGGGTTGCGTTCGGAGCAGTCGGCGAGCTTGCCGGGCAGGGAGCTGCCGTCGAGGGCGTTCTTGCGTTGGACGAGCTCTCTGGCCTTGCGCGCCGCCTCCCGGGCCTTCTGGTTGATGGCAGACTTGGAAATGATGAGTTTGCCCTCGGCGGGATGCTCCTCCAGGTACTGGCTGAGGGCCTGGACGAGGGAGGACTCGACGCTGCTCTTGACCTCGGTGTTGCCGAGCTTTGTCTTGGTCTGACCCTCGAACTGGGGATCGGTGATCTTGACGCTGACGATGGCTGTCAGGCCCTCCCGCACGTCTTCGCCGGAGAAGTTTGGCTGGTCGTCCTTGATAAGCTTCTGTCGGCGGGCGTAGTCGTTAATAACGCGGGTGAGTCCGGCGCGGAAGCCGGTCAGGTGAGTGCCACCCTCCTCCGTGTTGATGCAGTTGGCGAAGGAGTAGACGTTCTCGTATGAGCTGTCGCTGTACTGGAGGGCCACCTCCACGGCAGTTGTGTCAACGGTCTTCGCGAAGTAGAAGGGGGCGGACTGTAGGGGCTTGCGGCCCCGGTTGAGGTTGCGCACGAAGTCGCTGATGCCACCATCGAAGTAGTAGGAGCGCTCCACGTCGCCCTTGCGCTGCTTGGCGTGACGCAGGCTGACGAACTTGATGGCGAGGCTTCGGTTAAGGTAGGCCACCTGCTTGAGGTGCTCGGTGATCATGCTGAAGTCGTAGTTGAGCTCGGGGAAGATATCGCTGTCAGGGGTATAGGAAATGCGGGTGCCCGTTTCGCCGAAGCTCATCTCCTGGGTCATGTCAGTCACGACGTCGCCGCGGCTGAAGGTCTGACGGTAGAGGGCGTTTTCCCTTCGCACCTCCACTTCGAGGTGGCTGGCGAGGGCGTTGACGACAGAGGCGCCGACGCCATGGAGGCCGCCGGAGACTTTGTAGGCCCCGCCGCCGAATTTGCCGCCGGCGTGGAGGGTTGTCATGACGGTTTCAAGGGCGGTCTTGCCGGTGGTGGGGTGGATGTCTATGGGGATGCCGCGCCCGTCGTCGGTGACGGACACGGAGCCGTCTTCGCTGAGGATGATATCAACGTTGGTGCAGTAGCCGGCCATGGCTTCGTCCACGGCGTTGTCAACGATTTCATAGATGAGGTGGTGGAGGCCCCGCTGGTCGGTGCTGCCGATGTACATGCCGGGGCGGCGGCGGACGGCCTCCAGCCCTTCCAGAACGACGATGTCCTTGGCGGTGTATCTGTTCTGTGTATCGGTGGCCATCAAACAGGTCTCCCAAATCCGAATTGAAGCGGTCTTGGCGAGGGGCGCAAAGCCCCCTAATTTACATGGTGTGAGTATACCACGCCTGGCCATTTTACGCCTGAGTTTTGCGGGTAGGGTAAGGCGTGTTTGGGGGTGTGGAGACGCCTGGACCATGCCTGTGACGTAGTGTTGCCCCCAGAGTCAAGACCAGTGGTTGCTCCGCACACAAGTTTGGCACACTGATCCTCAACTCGTTGCCGAGAAAACCTACATGACCATTCGCTTTGATCTGATATTCCTCTGCGTGGC
>CAYNJI010000008.1:0-3763 GCA_964397605.1 uncultured Dehalococcoidia bacterium
GGTTAGGGGCGAATGCTCCAAGTACGACTCAACTCCGTCCTTCCGAAGACCGCCCCACTGCCGTTCCCCGAAGCTGACGCCGATATCCGAAGTTCCGTACATGCCCAGCAGATCTATGCAGGGAGCGCCCACAACCGCCGCGTCGAATCGGGTATCGTGGCCGATAATCCAGGAGCTCATGAAACCGCCGTAACTGTATCCGTGAACCCCCAGCCGGTCTGAGTCTACGTAGGGGAGACCGCAGGCTTCGTCGATTGAGGTCATGATGTCGCGGTAGTCCTCGCCGCCCCAATCTTGGAGCACCGCCTTTAGGAAATCTGCGCCATAGGTGGAAGAACCCCGAGGATTCACGCTCAGCACCAGGTATCCGGCCGTGGCAACTACCTGCTCCACCGCGTTGAAGGCGTCGTAGAAGGAGCCGTGTGGGCCGCCGTGGATGTTCACAACCATGGGATAGCGTTTGGACGCATCGAAGGTTGGGGGCAGCAGCAGTCTTGATTCTATCTTCATGCCCGCTCTCGTCAGCGAGGACTTCCGAAGGATCGCTGGTGGGTGGCCCTCAAGATAGGCCTGATTGTCGTCGGTCAATGTCTTGGATTGCCCCGTAGTCAGGTCCACCAGATGTAAGTCTCCTGCCGATTCTGGGGAGGCCGCTTGTACAACTGCCCGTCCGGACGCTGCATCCACGGTTATCTCCGTATATTGGACACTGCCAGGGGTTATCCGCTCCGTCTCTCCTCCGCGCAGAGATACGCGGCAGACGTAGGACTGGCCGTGGGAATCCCCCATGAAGACCACGCTTTCGCCGGTGATAGTCAGCTTCGGACTGGGCATAAGAGGCGGAAAGCCCGCCACTGGCCTCACCGAATCGCCGCCGATTAGGCGGGGTGGCTGACCCAGTTGTAGCACGAAGAGCGTCCCCTGCCACGCAGCTCCTATCTCATCGTCGTCGGAGCCTATTACCAACAGTCCTTGGGAATCGGACAGCCAGGCTAATGCTCCTATGCTTGATAGACCGTCCGCCCTGCGCTCCGGCTCGCCGCCCTGCGCGGACATCACGTAGGCCTCGTTGTAGGGAACAGTCTCCCTATCGGGGCGGCGGGCTGAGACGAAGGCGATGCTCCGTCCGTCCGGAGACCAACGGGGCGACCCATTGTCGTACTCCCCGTTGGTTAAAGTGCGCGTGGAGTTGTCTGCCAGGGTCACCACGAATAGCTGGCGGTACATGTCGCCCCGCCAGCCCAGGGTGTCTGCCCGATAGGTAATTCGGCGCACCATCCGGACTCTTGGGTCCTTGCCGTAGTCGTGATCGTCGGGCGCTCGGTCCGGGTCCACGTCGGATCCGTAGACCAGAGCGTCGGAGGCGGGAGACCAGGAGAATTCTGTAACTCCACCTTCGGCGCTGGTGGCTTGAACGGCTTCGCCACCGTTCAAGCTGATGGTCCAAATCTGGGCGCGGCCCTTGTCATCGGGGCGAAGGAACGCCAGCGTCTTCCCGTCGGGCGAAAACTGCGGTGCGGAGTCCTTCGGCCCTTGGGTGAAAGCGCGGGTCATCCCTTCGTCCAAAGACGCCAACATGATGGACGAACGAGACTGCATGGAGTCCCTGTCTACCCTGGATTGGGCAAAGGCGAGCAGCGACCCTTGGGGCGAGAGGGTGGGTGATGAGTACGACGTTAGCTCATAGATAATTTCTGCGGTTATGGGACTTGCCATGGATTTCACCTCAACTAAAAGTAAACTGGCCCACGACCGCGATGCGGCGTGGACCAGAAGAATGTCAGGGCATTTGGGGGGCTACAGGTTGAACTGGGGCTCCACCCAATTCTCTTCTTTCTGGTATATCTGCACCCGCATCCGCTGGCTCTCCACCACCATGATGCGTCCGTCGTCACCTACGTCCACGCCGGTGGGACGGGTGAATCGCCACTCAGGCTCCAGGCTCTTCACCCGGAGGCGGGCCTTTACGGCGTCGGGGTTGGATTCCACTACCGTTTGCGCCCACTTGGAGAGACGCTCTGCGTCCCCGACGAAGGTGGTGACGTGACTACCCTTCGGGTCGTAAACCTCTATCTTGTGGTTCCACCAGTCGGCCACGTACACGTCTCCGTCCTTGTCCACCGCCACGTCGCTGGGACGACGTACCTGGCCTTGGTCGTCCCCCGACACGCCAATAGTTGCCAGATATGCGCCGGAGTTGGAGAACTTCTCTACGCGGTCGTTGTGCCAGTCGGCTACGTACACGTTGTCTTCCGAATCGACGGCCACTCCCCAGGGCTGGGTGAACCGGCCATGGTCGGTGCCCTCGCCACCCCAACCGGTGACGTATTCCCCGTCGGCGGTGAACTTCTGTACCCGGTGACCAAGAATCTCTGTAACGTATAGATTGTCTTCGCTGTCGAAGGCCAATCCGGTGGGGCCGTTCAACTGGCCACGACCAGCGCCGGCAGTGCCCCACTTGCTGAGGAAGTTTCCATCCCCGTCGAAGATGCTGATGCGGTGTAACCACTCGTCTGCAATGAAGACCCGGCCCGCCGAGTCCAGGGCAACGGCGGAAGGCCATACGAAGCTTCCGTCATCGCTGCCCCGCTTGCCAAAGTCGCAGACATGCTCTTCCTCGTGCCAACCGCTTCCCACGGTTATCTTTGTGATGTGGGGAACCGGCTGGAGTTCGTCCGGTTGGTTTACCACGTAGATAATATCTCCGTCGCCTCTCGCCAGGGCGTTGGGGTAGTGAAACCCCGCGCCGGACACGGCGTTACGGCCCACGCAATGGCTGTAGTTGTACACCCTTCCACTAACGCTAATTGTTTGCATCTAAATTTCGCCCCGTCCCTATTTCAAGATTGAGGAGTCCTGCGAATGCTCCGTGCATCTTAACCGAACTGGTACTCCCTGGTGGAGGCGATGAGCTGAAGCGCCTCTCCCACCCGCCGGGCGAAGGCCGCCTTCTCAGTTTCCGAGGAGCCTCGACGCACCGGACCATCCTTCTCCACGTGGGCTATTATCTCCGAGCGGGTGTCCTCGTTGACCCGGACAGGCCCGATGAGGTCTATGCAGGCGTCCACCATATCCGAGGTGCTCATCTCCTCATTGGCGGATAGACGGTCGACGATGGAGCGGACTCCCGGAAGGCTGGTGTCTCCCACGCGGTCGGCCACGAAGTTGATCCGGCGCAGCAGAGAGCCGCTGTCTATCCATTCCTTGCCAGTGTGCCAGCCCTCCACGCTGGGCGGGTCCAGAAGGGCCTGGCCCTGATAGCCCGGCTCCAAGCCAATGGCGCCGATACCCGGGCTGGGCGACTGGTGGTCCTTAACAAGCCGCATGGTTCCCGCCACTATCTCCGCCGGACTCTTGACCTTGGCGTACCAGATGCTCTCGTCCTTGAAGAAGTCCGAGTGCAAGAGCATTCGCATGGTGGCCCGCATGTCGTAGCCGGAGGTAACCAGGGTCTCCGCAATGCGGTTGAGGGCGACCGGGTCTCGCGGGGCCTGATCCTGCCAGCTGGGAACCTGTACCTCGTCGGCGACGAAGAAGTTGTACAGATGGCGGGCGATGAACCGGGCCGTGGCCGGTTGGCGCACGATAATTTCGATGATGTCCTCCCCGTTGAATCTACCCCGGTGGCCGAGGAAAACTTTCTCCCCGTCGTCGTGGTCCTCAGGGCGGTACTCGAAGTACCAGGGGTAGCGCTGGAAGGGCATTCGCGGCAGGCTGGGCTCGATGGTCCAGCCGGTAAAGGCCCGCGAGGCTTCCTTAACGT
>CAYNJI010000008.1:3773-16784 GCA_964397605.1 uncultured Dehalococcoidia bacterium
GCCCTGGCCCATGGAGAAGAGTTCCAGAAGCTCCCGTCCCCAGTTCTCGTTGGGAGCGTGCTTGTGATTTTCGTTGTTGTCCAGCCAGAAGATCATGGCCGGGTCCTTGGAAACCATGATGAGCAAGTCTCGGAAGCTGCCCAACCCGTGCTTGCGGAAAGTTTCAATCTGCTTCAGCACCACGGCGCAGTGGTCAACCTTGGCGTTGCCCGTGGCGAAGACGTGATGCCAGAAGAGGGTCATCTTCTCCTCCAACGGCCTTGGAGTGTTGATCAGACGGTACATCCATTGGGCCTGGCCGTTGGTGGGATTGCCGCCAGCGTTCTCCGACGCCGGGTGATGTCGATAGAAGTTGTCCTCGTCCACGTGGGGAATGCCGTGACCCGCCGGGTCCACCATCTCTTCCACTACTGCTTCATATCCTTTGTCTACGTAGGCCTCCAACTCGTCGCGGGTGGCGCCGAATCCAGCCCTCCGCATCAGATGGGCCATCAGTTCAATATCTTTGCTGCTCACTAGATCTTCTCCTCTTTCCCGGGTGCCGATAAAGGCCCCGGTTGAACGAGCTTGCCTGCCGCCACAGATGGGCGGCACACGTATGGCTCTGGAATGAGTACATCATAGTCAGCCCCCTCCAAGAGTGTCAAGAAAATCCATCCTTAAATCGGCGCTCATCCCTAACTTGTCCAAACCTCGTCTAGCATTCCTGTCACTCTTGAACGCCGTCTACACTACGCTTGGGCAGAGCCATGACAAAGAACAACTTTGGTATATAATATGGTGTCCCGCTCGCAGCGGGGGAGAGATGGTTCTTAAGAGGGCGGCGCTTTGGGGCGCTGCATCGACCTACGAGGAGGAATTATGGCTGACGAATTCATGAAGGTGGCCCAGACCAGTGATTTGCCTCCGGGCGCCACCAAGCAGGTTGAAGTTGACGGAGAGTTGGTGGCTTTGATTAACGCCGATGGAGTGATATGTGCTATTGGCGGGGAATGCACCCACGCAGGAGCATATTTGGCGGACGGGTATCTTGACGGGGACAGTCTGGAGTGCCCGCTTCACGGAGCGTGCTTCAACATACGGACCGGAGAGGTGGAGAGGCCGCCGGCTTTCGAAGACGTGCCCGTATACCAGGTGAAGGTAGAGGGCAGCGACATTCTTCTAGGCCCGGCCAAGTAGGGCGGGAATCCGGGGTTCTAACGGTTGGGGTATTCCGCCGTTACCACTGTGTGAATTCCACCCCTGACTTTGTAGTCTAGGGTGACCTTCATGGCCCGCGGACGGCAGAGGTCTACCAGGTCTTGGGGTATCCGGTTTGCTGCATGTTCCTGGACAATGCCAACGTCTCGGAAAGACAGCAGGTAATACTTCAGCGACTTGAACTCGATGAGCTTGTCTGAAGGGGTGTAGTCGATTGTGAGGGTGCCGTAGTCGGGTAGGCACGTCCAAGGGCATAGGGCGGTGAATTCGTCCGTATCCATGGAGACCTGGGCAGGCTGGTCGGGATACTGGTACTCGAATGCCAGGAGGCATTGGGTATCAATGACCTCCTCACCCCTAACTTCCAGCTTTGTGTCCAGGCTGACGTACTGTTCCTGCAGGTCTGGAATCTTCACAGGCGTGACGTATCGCTTTCTTGTATTTCTGTCATCAGGGCTAGTAGCGGGCAAGAAAGTAATAGGCTCTTGGTGAGGGAGGTGGAGAGTTTCTTCACGCCCTGAACTCCCTGGGGAGGACAAAGGTGACGTCTTCCTCGATAACGTTGAGTGTGGAGATCTTGTCCGGCTTGAGCTTAGAGATAACCTCGTCCACCAGAACCTCCGGAGTGGAAGCACCGGAGGTGATGCCCACTTTCATGTTTTCGGTTAACCAGTCCGCTTTGAGATCGTCCGCACTGTTGATGAGGTAGGCTGGGACGCCGTGGCGCTCGGCTACTTCGCGGAGGCGATTGCAGTTGGAGCTATTCTGAGCTCCGATGACAAGAACAATGTCCACCTGCTCGGCAAGCTTCTTTACGGCTTCCTGCCTGTTGGTAGTGGCGTAACATAGGTCGTTTCGCACCAAGGCATCGGTGAAGCGGCCCTTTATCTTGGATATGGCGCGCGCGGTGTCGTCCACGGAGAGGGTGGTCTGGGTGAGGATGGCCACTGGAGTGTCCGGGTCCCAGGATGGGAGTTTGCCGGGTCCGGTGTCGTTGACAAGTGCCATTGGCGCTTGTCCCATTGTTCCGTTGACCTCTGCGTGGCCGCGGTGTCCAACGAGAATGACGCGCTTGCCTTCGGAGGTGTACTTGACGGCCTCGTTATGGACGCGTGTGACCAGGGGGCAGGTGGCGTCTATGACGCGTAGGTTCCGGTCGCGGGCCTTTTGAAAGTCTTCCGGAGGGGAGCCGTGGGCGGAAAACACCACGTTAGAATTCGGAGGGATCTCTTCGACAGTGTCTACGGTTATGGCGCCTTTCTTTTCCAGGGCCTTGACGACATATGGGTTGTGGACAATCTCGTGTTTGACGTAGATGGGCGGGTGGAACTTTTGGAGGCAGATCTCAACGATTTCTATGGCGCGAACTACGCCGGCGCAGAAGCCCCTGGGAGAACTTAGGATGATTTCCATAGAGGGCCTTTCTGGGTGAAATTGAGGGCCTGTTGACATGGTAGCAAAGGCGGGTTTAGGAGGGCAAGGCTGGAGGAGTCTGGCTCTTCGCTATACACTTCAGCAAGAGCCGTTACCCTATTTTCTTAACCCGGTCAAGACGAGGCAATTGGCTGTTGCCACGGACGCCAGCCTCCGCCGTTTCGTGGGTCAGCCGCCCTTGTAGTCTTGCCTCGCCCTCTGGAGAGCGGTGCGACGCAGGGATTGCAGATAGTCTCGCTTATCTATGGACCATTCCTGGGAGGACTTGAGGTTGACCAGAGAGCCTTGGAAATGCGGCATCACATAGCGGGCCAGCAACTCGTAGCTATGGAACACCTGCTCTCTGGTGGCCCACTCGGTGGCCTGGATCAGAAGGCCGCCGAACCCGCCGCTTTCTTCGTCCAGCCGGTAGATGAAGTCAATGAGGTCGTCGGGAGTGCCGACACACCACTGGTTGGTCTCAATCATAAAGTCGATTATCTCGTCTTGGGGGCCGGTGAAGCCGCTCAGGTTGCCCAGGGTGTTCTCAAAATATTCGCGCTGATAGCGCCCTGCGCCGATCCTGGCTTGCTCCCGGGCCGCTTCGCGGCTTTCCGCAAGGTGCACGTGGACGGTGAGGCGCCATTCTTCCCGGTTCATGGTCTGGCCGTGCTGAGCGGCGGTGTCTTCCGCAATCTGCCAGTATTCTCGAAGGGGCGGTCGAACCGCGGGGTCGTTAGGGTCGACGGCGATGCTGACGCCTGCCCGGGGCATGCTGACGGAAAGGACGCCGGCGCCATGTTTTCCTGCGACCACCATGCCGGAGGGCGATTGGGCGGCGGCGACGGCGATGGGCATATGGGGGCGGGTGTAGGGCCTCAGGTGTAGCAGCGCCTCCTTTAGTGTGAACCATTCGCTCTCGTATGTGATGGGTTCCGTTGATTTCATGAGGCGGAGGATGATGGAGAGGGATTCGTCCATGCGACGGCGCTGGGTCGGGGGGTCTATGCCCATCATATAGGCGTCCGAAACCAGCGCTCCCGGCCCCACGCCCATCATCACGCGACCCCGGGTCATGTGGTCAAGGAGAACCATGCGATTGGCCGCCATGAGGGGATGGTGGTAGGGAAGGCTGAGGACGCCGGTGCCTAGCTTGATGCGCTTGGTCCGTTCGGCGGCTGCGGCGATAAACACCTCAGGAGAGGCTATGGTCTCCCATCCTGCACTGTGATGCTCGCCGATGCACGCTTCGTCGTAGTCGTGGCTGTCCAGCAGCTGGAGGAGCTCCATGTCTCGTTCCAAGCAGAGAGTGGGGTTATCCCCCATCCAGTGGAAGGGGGCCAGAAATATACCGAATTTCATTCTTTCAGGAAGGGCCATGTGTATTTTCTCCCCTCTGATTTTTTCTTTCCCTTTGAGGATGTCGCGGCCTTCATGCTCCGGCCACTAACCGGCTTGTCGGGCATTCGGCGCGTGCGTGACTAGCCCCAGAGTTTCATCGATTGTCCCATTGTAACAGCTTGCGTCTACTGGGGTTGGGAACCTAAGAGACGCGCTAATCTGCGGTGACTTGCTTGGCGTCTTCGATGGTTCGAAATGCCTTCGGAGTGCTGGCGTCTCTGAAGGGTAGTCTTTCGGCAATGCCTTCCCATCCGCGACCTGGTTCTAACTCCACGCCCAGCCCATCGGCTACCCGTACCATGTATGAGTAGAGGGCGACGACGTGGACCATGTCTACGATATCAGCGTCCTGCCAGCCGTGGCTTCTCAGTTCCCCGTGGTGAACGGCGGAGATATTGGCCGGGTCGAGGGTCAGATGCTCGGCGAACTCCAGCATAGCCACTTGCTTGGGAGTTAAACCAGCCTTTCGATAGTCCAGTCCCAACTGCTGGGCCAGCTGCGATTCTGGTTCCGCTCTACGCAGAGCCTCTGCGTGTGCGATAGTTCAATAGCGGCACTTGTTGAGGGCGGAAACCAGGGTGGCAATCATCTGCTTTTCCGCCTCGGTGAGACCGGAGGTGGAGCTTTGCATGACAGGTTGATGGTGGTTTTGCAAGCTCACCATGGTTTCCGGCCGCAGGCTGCTGACGGCGTAGACGTTGCTGATTCTGCCCTGCCGGGCTAGCATTCCGTCGTAAGCCTCTTTGAGGAGGCCTTTCGCCTGGTGGTAGGGCACGGTCTTGACGAAGGGCATGGGTTAACTCCTTAAGCAGAGGATGTGGCTCCGTTGACGACGCGGGGCCCGTAAAGCTTGATGGCGTTGTCCCAGAGGATCTTCCGCTTGGATTCTTCTGGGATGGGTTGTGCCATGAAGTCCGTCATAACGGTGCGGGGGTCGGGGGCATCCGGGTGGGGATAGTCCGTATTGAAGACGATCAGGTCGTCACCGATGAAATCGACGGTGTACTTGAGGGCGACTTCGTCTGCGTCTGCGGAGATGATGCACTGGCGGGTGAAGTATTCGCTGGGCTTGAGGTTCAGGGGCGTGCTGCCCATAAAGGCGCTCTGGCGTCCGCCGGCGTGGTCGTCGAGGCGACCTAACCAGAATGGGACCCAGCCGGCGTTGGATTCAAGAAGTCCTAGGCGGAGCTTGGGGAATCGCTCTAGGACTCCACCGAAGACGAAGTGGCCATAGGTGGCCATGTTGTCGAATGCGAAGCCTATTGCGTGGTCCAGCGCGCCGAAGGCCCCTTCCTGACCCTTGATTGGCGAGAAGGGTTGGAAGCGGCGGCGTTGGTATTCGCCATGGATGGTAATGGGGAAGTCGAGGTCGGAGGCCATCTGCCACATGGGGTTGTATTCCGGGTGGTGGAGCCATTTCCCCTCCGGCAGCAAGGGATTGCGTACGGAAGCTGCCCCCAGCTGCTCGACGGCGCGGCGGGCCTCCGTCAGCATCTCGTCCACGTCTCCGGCGGGCAGGACGGCGGTGAACTTCATCCGCTTGGGGTCTACGCTGCAATACTCGTGGCACCAGTTATGGTATGCGCGGGACATGGCGGCCCCCAACTTGGGGTCTACCAACGAAACGTCGGCGGCGAAGTTGCCGTTGCTACCCGTGGGAAGAATCACTTGAATGTCCCAGCCGAAACGGTCCATTTCTGAAAGGCGGATTTCGGGGGACCACCACTGAGTCATTGCCTCGCCGTATTTCTCCTTCATACCCTCGTAGACAGATGAGGGATGCCCGGTACGGCCCTTGCCGTGGGGTATGAGCCGACCGTCGGGCTCGTAGATGAAGTTGATGCCGTTCATACCAACTACCTTGGGAACCTGGTCGCGATACTCGGGTTCGACGTATCTCTCCCAAAGGTATTCGGGCTCGTGCATGTGGGCGTCAGCGTCGATAACCTTGAAATCTTTCCACATAGGAGGACTCCTTCTGTCCTGTGTTCTTGGGTGTCTGGATTTTAACGCAACGTTGATGCAAAGGCCACAATGGGAGACTTAGGCGTCAAATGGACACTGATTACGGTGGGTGGTATCATGTGCTCGCCTAGACATTTGAAAGTTAGGCCTGACGGCGAAAGCAATATGCGGGGAAGGTGAAACATGGCCACAAAGGCTCTTGATTACTCCAAGCTCTATGCCAAGGGGCTGCCGCCGGCGGCGGGGCCATGGGAGGGGTTGTACAAGTACAATTTTGTGACGGGTCACGGAAGCCCAGACCTGATTCCCGTAGAGGGTTTCATAGAGGCGGTGACCAAGGCTCTGGAGAATAAGGGCCGGAACCTGGCGGTTTACTACTCCGACGGCGGGCCCTTGGGCAACCTGGCACTCCGGGAGTATCTGGTAAAGAAGTTGAAGAATCACCGGGGCATCGACGTAACCGTGGACGAGGTGATGATCTGCTCCGGCTCGACCCAGTGCATTCTGCTCATCAATGAGACCCTGTTGGAGCCGGGAGACGTGGTCATCACGGAGTTGTTCAGCTATTCCGGGGCGTTGAACAACGCCAAGAATAACGGCGCGCGCGTTGTGGGCGTACCTATGGATGACGACGGAATGAAGACGGACGAGCTTGAGCGAATTCTAACGGACCTGCGAGAGCAGGGCATCCGACCGAAGTACATCTACACCATTCCCACCTGTCAGAATCCCACAGGCACCAATCTACCCATGGAACGTCGTCGAGAGATGCTGCGCATCAGCCAGGAGTTCGGCGTCCCGATCTTCGAGGACGAATGCTACGCGGACCTAATCTTCGAAGGAGAGTGGGAGGATCCCATTCGCTCTCTGGACGACACGAACCACGTGCTTCACATCGGCTCTTTCTCCAAGTCGTTGGCGCCCGGGGTGCGGTTGGGATACATAGTTGCGCCCCAGGACGTGATGAATCAGATGGTGGTTAGCAAGGTTGACGTGGGCACGAACATGGTGACGCCCATGATGGTGGCGGGATTCCTGGAGGAAAACTACGAAGAGCACATCGAGACGGTGCGGGACATGCTGCATCGGAAGAAGGACGTGCTTGTGGCGTCGGTGCGGGAACACTTCGGCCCGACGGTGGAGTTCTACGAGCCCAGGGGCGGGATGGTGATGTGGTTCAAGTTTCCTGAGGGCGTGGATACTATGAAGCCTTTAGCGGCGGCCAAGAAGCGGGGCTTGATCTACAATCCGGGGGCGGAGTGGTCGGCGGACCCGGAGAACCACGGGTCGAATTACATTCGGATATGCTACGGGCTGCCCACGGAGCAGGAGCTCAGGGAGGGGATAGAGGTAATGGCGCAGGTGTTCCAACAGGAGTTGGGCCTGCCGTAGAGGATTTCCTTTCAAGGGACTCCGCGCCGACTTCACCCTCCTATGCGGCCCCTGGTTGACCCAAACTCGACTCCTTTGGGCTCTACCGGGCGTACAGCATCATGCAGGGCCGTTAAACTCAGTACGATTCAATACTTGGCTGCGTTCACAATTACATAATGATAATGCCCTGCAGCGCACCGCCGCACCTTGACATACAGCGGCTCACTTGGCTAGAATTTTCTTATCAATCAGCAGTGTTAAACCAGCCAACATAAGTAAGAAAGCAACTGAAAAAGTATCACCAATTCCCTTTTGAACCGAGCAATTCGTTGAAATTCTCCTCCCAACAAAACATCATCATTGAACCCATAATTACGCAGACCCTGGGCATAATTTGCCCAGGGTAGAGGACGATCGCTCCGGGGCATCTAGCAGGATGCCCCTAATTTTTACCCTGTAACTTCGGAGGATTGTGAATGTCCCCCAATGGGGAGAAGTCACCATCTAGCACTAAAGCGTTGCCTGTTCACCGCAGTCTGGGTCTAACCGACGAGCGGATTCTCAGCTTCTACGCTCAGATGGTGTTGGCTCGTATCATGGACGAACGGCTCATTGCCCTGAACCGGCAGGGTAAGGTCCCGTTGGTAGCCTCCTGCCAGGGTTCGGAGGCCGCCTCCATGGGTTTGGCCCTTGCCGCCAAGGTGGACGGGTCCTGCTTCCTCTTTCCCTATTACCGGGACATGCCTCTGAAGCTTGTCATGGGCGTTAGTCTCATGGAAACCATGATTGGGCACATAGGCAAGGACGGGAACACCTTTAACGGAGGCCGTCAGTTCCTTCTTCAAGGCGCTTCACCTAACTATCCTATCATCCACCTCTCCAACGTGGTGGGTTCCAACCTTAGCCAAGCCGTCGGCTACGCTTTAGGATGCAAAGCCCTCGGCGAAGACACTGTCGTATTCGTCAGTTTTGGCGACGGCGGTTCCAGTCAGGGCGAATGCCACGAGGCCATGAACTTCGCTGGCGTTCACAACCTGCCCGTGGTTTTTTGCTGCTACAACAACCGGTTGGCTATTTCTGTGCCCCAGCAGAAGCAGATGGCCATTGAGAACCTGGCTGATCGGGCCGCCGGCTACGGCTTCCCGGGGGTGGTGGTCGACGGGACAGACGTCTTGGAGGTCTACCGGACCGCGAAAGAGGCCATCGACCGGGCGCGCGATCCATCCGGAGGGCCGACGTTTCTAGAACTGAAGGTGGAGCGTCTAAAGCCACACACCTCTGATGACGACGACAGGCGCTATCGCACCGCGGAGGACCTTGAGGATTCTCATCGCCGCGATCCTCTGCTTCGGCTCAACGCCTACCTCTCCGACCTCGGCATCCTCACACCGGCTGAAGACGAGCAGGTACGGCAGGAAGCCAGGTCCGAGGTCAATCGGGTGACCGACGCCGCGGAAAAAGCCCCGTGGCCCGACGCATCAAGCCTTTATGATCACCTATACGCTCCCTAGATGGCTTCACAATGACTGTTAAATCCACCATTGAAGCCATTCGGGAGGCCATGCACGAGGAGCTTGTCTCCGACCCTCGCGTCATGGTCTTGGGTGAAGACGTGGGCGCCCGGGGCGGTGTCTTTCTGGCCACCCAGAACTTCATGGAGGAATTCGGCGAGCACCGCATCATCGACACTCCCCTAGCCGAATGCTCCATCGTCGGTATTGCTTTGGGACTCGCCTTCAAAGGCCTTCGCCCCATAGCGGAGATACAATTCTCCGACTTTTGGTGGTACGCCGCCAACCAGCTGGTTGGCGAAGCTTCCCGTGTCTCCTACGGTACGAATGGTTACCTTTCTGCCCCTATTGTGGTACGCATACCTTATGGCGGAGGCGTACGAGGCGGTCTTTTCCACTCACAGTATATCGAAAGCTATCTCTACAACACTCCTGGGCTGAAGGTCATCGCGCCATCCAATCCGTACGACGCGAAGGGTCTGCTCAAGTCGGCCATCAGGGACGACAACCCCGTAATCTTTCTGGAACACAAGAAGACCTATCGGTCCGTGCGCGGCGAGGTGCCCGACACCGGCTACACCATTCCCATCGGGAGGGCTGAGGTAAAGCGCCCCGGCACAGACATCACCCTCATCAGCTACGGCCTGGCCATTCACTATGGGTTGGAGGCTGCTACCCTGCTGGACGACGAGGACGTGAGCGTAGAGGTGCTGGACCTGCGCACCCTTCGGCCCCTGGATAAAGACACCATACTCGAATCCGTTAGAAAGACCGGCAAGGCCCTGATAGTCCACGAGGCCAGCATTACCGGCGGCGTGGGAGCCGAAGTTTCCGCTATAATAGCCGAGGAAGCCTTCGAATACCTGGATGCCCCAGTGACCCGGCTCTGCGGACCGGACCTGCCCGCGATGCCCTTCGCACCCACCCTGGAGGACGGGTTCATGATCAACACTCAGAAGATAACTGACGCTCTGCTGAAACTGGCAGCCTACTAGAGGTTTACCCATGGTAACAGTGCCAATCGAACTGCCCCAAGTTGGCGAATCCGTCGTCGAAGGCATCATCGAAAAGTGGCTTAAGAAGCCGGGCGACAAGATTGAGAAGTACGATCCCTTGGTCGAGGTTGTTACCGACAAGGTAAACATGGAGATGCCAGCCCCCTTTAGCGGCACCCTTACCCGGATCCTAGCTGAGGAGGGAGCCACAATTCCTGTGGGCGCCGTCATCGCCGAAATGGACATCACAGACGCCGAGGCTGCTGCGTGGCAGCCCAAGCTCGCTCAGGCCAGCGAGACCATCATCAGCACCATGGGCGTACTAGTGGAGAGCAACGTGAGTTTGGGACCCACCGGCTCCCCCACGGCAGAAGAGGCGCCCGTCGTAACGCCTGTGCCTGCGACCGAACGCCGCGGCTTATACTCGCCGGTGGTCATGCGCCTGGCCGCGGAGCACAACGTTGATGTTAGCCAGGTTGTGGGTACTGGCATCAATGGGCGAGTCACAAAGAAGGATGTCCTGAAGCATCTCAAGCAGGGCCAATCTGCGATCACCCGAGCACCTGTGGCTGCTGCTGTTCCTATTTCAGTCGACGACGAAGAAGCAGTCATAGAACCCAGCCCCATACGCCGCATCATCGCCCAGAACATGGTTAAGAGCTCCACGCAGATCCCCCACGCCTGGGCAATGATGGAAGTGGACGTTACTAACCTGGTTGCACTCCGGCAGTCCGTTCGCTCTCAATTCAAACAAAAGGGACAGGACATCACCATATTCCCCTTCATCATCCACGCCGTCGCATCCGGCTTGAGTGAACACCCTTATCTCAACGCAACCTGGAGGGACGACAAGATAGTCCTGAAGAAGCGCATCCACTTAGGTATCGCGGTTTCGGCCCCCAGCGGATTGGTGGTGCCCGTCATTCACAACGCCGACAGGCTCTCAGTGGACGCCGCCAACTCCCAGTTGCGTACCCTTGCAGAGAATGCCCGTAGGAACTCGCTCTCGCTGGAGCAGGTGCAGGGCGGGACATTCACCCTGAACAACACCGGGGCTCTGGGCACGACCGTTTCAGGTCCCATCATCAACTATCCCCAGGCCGCCATTCTAAGTACGGAGGCAGTGGTACAGAGGCCGGTGGTCATTAACAACGCCATAGCCATTCGCTCGATGATGAACCTCTGCCTTTCCTTCGACCATCGCATCGTCGATGGAGCGGTAGCTTCCGCCTTTCTGAATGGCGTTAAGGACCGGCTGGAAGCCATCGGCCCCGACACCCCCGTCGTCTAACGCACTGTGGAGATCTGCCGCGTCCTCAGCCTGGGCCTAGTGGACTACCTTGAAGCCTGGGATCTGCAAAAGACTCTGGTGCAGGGGGTTGTGGGAGGAAACGAGCCCAACACCCTCCTTATTCTCCAACATCCCCACACCTATACGATTGGCCGCCGCGGCCGTCGGGAAGATGTCCTGCTGAGCGATGACGACCTTAGCCGCGTGGATGTGCCCGTCTACAGCGTGGACAGGGGAGGTGAGGCTACTTACCACGGGCCGGGACAGCTGGTGGCCTATCCCATTGTCAACCTACGCCCCTGGGGCGGCCCCTTGAAGTTCGTCCGCACCCTGGAGCAGGTGATGGTCAGCACCTTGGCTGACTATGGCATTGCCGCCGGAGTCAAAGAGGGCTACACCGGCGTGTGGGTGAGCAATGACAAGATCGGCGCAATTGGTTTGAAGGTAAGCCGCGGCGTTGCCAGTCACGGTCTTTCATTGAATGTAAACACTGACTTGGACTATTACCGACATGTGATCCCGTGCGGCAGTCCCAATATAATCGTAACGTCCATGCAGAAGATCCTAGCCCAGCCTATTGACATGGTCGGCACGGCCTACACCCTGCAGTACCACTTTGGCCGGCTCTTAAAGCTCAAAATGGTAGAAGCGGACCCGGCGGCAGTGCTGGCAGGCACGCTCAACTGCTAGCCAGCGGCCTACTATTAACTGCTGGTATTGGAAGGGTAGAAGCGGGCAGCCATCTCGCGCAGAGTATCCACATAGTTGTGCAGTTCAGCCAGATCATGGATGCGTATAGGGGCAGTCAATCCAGCCTTTCTCCATTCCCCCGAAGGGGAGCGTTGAGTATCTGCAAACTGGAAGTTATATTCCCCACTGCGCATTTTTACCAACCGAAACAACCTCGTCGTTCTACCTTGCACCCCGTTGTTGTCCAGATGAACGCTCAACATAGTCACTCTGTCTTCGGTCCGCACTAGATTGACATTAACCGTGTATCGGAGGATATCCTTAATGGCCCTGTCCAATTTGTCACGCATAGATTCTGGTACTCCATGAGTTTGCAGTTGGGGGAGTTCTACTAAACCCTCTTTTGCCACTTTAGAGCTTAAACTGTCGTTCGTATCCAGGACATTTCTGCATTCTTTAGCGGCAACAACCATTTGCTTCTGCTCAAACGACGATTTGGTCAACCACCGAATAACGTCAGCCTCCCCGTCTTCAAACTCCGCTACATCGAAGTCAAAGAAAGGACGCTCATCCATTACGTTCGCCTTCGCTGAGTCCGCGAAGAATCTGTACTTAACTCCATTGGTTAGAATCCCAATCACCGCGTCGGAATAAGTGAAGTAATCTGCGAGCTGGCTAACTTCATCCGCTCCAAGAGCGTGGTCCAACTTCTTGCACTCAACGGACACGATGGGTTTTCCTTCCTTCAGAATCATGTAGTCCGCCCTTGTTTGACCCGCGTGCGTCATCTCTGGGTTGTACTCCCGCCGAACCTCGGTGGGATCAAAGGGATTGTAGCCCAACGCCTTGAGAAACGGCAGAACCAAGTACTGTTTCTGCGTCCTCCTCACTCCTCACGTACTTCCTGGCCTTGGTTACGTGTTCCGCAAGCCTGCGCATCTTCTCGACAAAGTCCATTGATTACACCTTGTGAAGGCTCTATCCGCACCTAACCCAGCAGGTTGGGGACGATTTCCCCCAATACCCAGCCTAGACCCGCTGCCGCCGCGCCTATCAAGAGAATCTCCAACCCCTGAAGCAGTGGAGACCTTTGCACCAGCCGGCCCTTCCCTATGCCCAATGCAAACAGGGTCGCCAGAGTAGCCCCCGCCGAGACCACTATGGCCCAGCA
>CAYNJI010000009.1:0-1352 GCA_964397605.1 uncultured Dehalococcoidia bacterium
GCCACCGCCGACGCCACAGGCGCACCCCACGTGATGCCCGTCTGCTATGCCTTGGACGGCGAGACCGTCTATTCGGTCGTTGACCGGAAGCCGAAACGGGCCGGAGCCATGAGGCTACGTCGAATTCGCAACATAATGGCCAATCCGCGGGTGACGCTCCTCCTTGACGAATACGACGAAGATTGGAGCCGGTTGTGGTACGTGCTGCTTCGGGGTGTTGCCTCGGTCGTCCTCCGCGGTCCGGAGCATCGATGGGCGCTGACCCTTCTTCGCAAGAAATATCCCCAGTACGCCGCCATGAATCTGGAGGGTCGGCCCGTCATCCGAGCGCGGATATGGCGGGTCGTGACGTGGGGGAACCCAGGGCGTTAGGACTTCATTAGACTTGCGTAAACTGGGTTCCTCTGGCAAGATTACAGCATGAAAGAAGGCGCTTTCACACTAGTCGAACCTCTTCCTGAGCTGAAGGATCCCCACGTGATAGCCATGCTGCGCCCGTGGATAGACGTGGGCAACGTGGGCACTATTGCGCTGACCAAGCTGGAGCGCCACTTTGGCGCAAAGGAATTGGGACGGCTGTCCCGCCCCGGCAATTTCTACGACTTCACCCGCTACCGGCCCATCATGCGCAACGTTGAGGGCAAACGCGTCCTGAACATCCCCAACACCGTCATCAACTATGCCGTCCGGGAGGAGCCGCCGGACTTTCTGTTCTTCCACCTGCTGGAACCTCAATCCTTCGGCGAAGACTACACGGACGCAATTCTGGACATCGTGGACATGTTGGGCGTCAAACAGTACGTGCGTATCGGCGGCATGTACGACGCCGTGCCCCACACTAGGCCACTCTTGGTAACGGGTTCCAGCAGCAACGACGCGGCCAAGAAGTATGGCAGCTCCCTGCATCTGCGGACCAGCAGCTACCAGGGGCCGACGTCTATCGTGAATCTGGTAGCAGACGGCGTCAGCGACCGCAACATTGAGGCCATCAGCGTCATGGTCCACCTCCCCCAGTACGTTCAGCTGGAGGAGGACTACTCCGGCGCGGCCCGCCTGCTGGAGGTGCTCTGTTCGGTCTACAACCTATCTAAGGACTTGGCTGACCCGGAGCGAGGACGGCGGCAGTACTTGGAAGTAAACAACGAGGTTCTCCGCAACAAGGGGTTGAAGTCTCTCATCGAGCGGCTGGAGGTTCATTACGACTCCCGGGCCGCCAAGCGTTCTTCCGAATCCGACGAGGGGACAAAGCTTTCCCCCGAGGTGGAGAAGTTCCTCAAGGAGATGGGCGAGCGCTTCGAAAGCTAGCGCCCAGCCTCCGATGTCATTCCTGTAGGGGCGGTTCGGGAACCGCC
>CAYNJI010000009.1:1362-2202 GCA_964397605.1 uncultured Dehalococcoidia bacterium
GGCTAGTATAGACGCAAGCGGAATTCCGGCAACCGCTTAGGCCATCCCACGAAACTTCGCCGCGTCATTCCTGTAGGGGCGGTTCGGGAACCGCCCTTCCTCGAGGAATCTTGTTGGCCTAGGCTCAACGCCCCCCTCTTGCGCCGAGGGCTAGCCCTCCACCTTTTTCAGGCTGGGGTTGTCGATCATCAGCCTCTTTATCCCAGCATCCCTGAATATTACCGTAATCTCGCTGGTCAACGCCCGGCCCGCAGTCTTTAGGACTAACCCTTCGCCAAAGGCCCCGTGCAGGACCCTGTCCCCTGCTTTAAACGCTGGTGACTTGCTTTCGCCGTTCTGACTAGCGGCGGCGCCGTTGATGGCGGCATTCCCGGCTGCGACGGCAGTTTTGACGCGTCGACGGTCTACGACTGCCGCTTCTCCGGACGAAAAGTCGGGGAAGCTCTGCCCCCCGTACTTTCCGCCTGTGGGTTGAGGCGTCTCCGCTATCAACTCGCTGGGCAAGTCCTTCAGGAAGCGGGAGGGTATCGCCAGGCCGCCGTCGCCTCTCCAACCCCGCTGCCGGAAGGACCGGGTCAGAAACAGCCGGTCCATGCAGCGTGTTATTCCCACGTAGAAGAGCCTCCGCTCCTCCTCCAGCTGGTTGGGGTCGTCTAGAGAGCGTATATGGGGCAGTAGACCCTCCTGCAGGCCTATGATGAACACCACGGGGAATTCCAACCCCTTGGCCTGGTGAAGCGTAATAAGGGTTATGGCGTCCGTCGTTTCGTCCAGGGAGTCAACCTCCGCCACCAGTGCCAAATGTTCCAGGCAGGAGGCACGCCCCTCGCCCCCCTCCAA
>CAYNJI010000009.1:2212-16601 GCA_964397605.1 uncultured Dehalococcoidia bacterium
CTCCAAGGCGTCGTACTGCCCCGCCGCCTGCCGAAGCTCCTTCACGTTCTCCCACTTGTCCTCCCAATCTTCACCACCCGCCTTCAAGAAGTCCTGGTAGTTGATGCGTTGCAGCAGCTTGTCTAGAAGCTTTACAGTGCCCAACTCCGCTGCGCCTTCCCTCAGGTCTTCGATGAGGGTGACGAAATCGGTAAGCGGTTTAACCAGGCGGGATGGCAGATCGTGGGGGATCGCCTCGCCCTTGGTTCGCTCCCGCAGCGGCCTAAGGATGGCGTGGATGGGCGATAGCAGCTCCCGCCCCAAATCTTGCAGCTGGTCCAGAGACTTGCGGCCTATGCCGCGGCGGGGCTTGTTGATGATGCGCATGAGGCTAACGTCGTCAGCCGGGTTGTTGATCAGGCGAAGGTAGGCGATGATGTCTCGAACCTCGGCGCGGTGGTAGAACTTGATGCCGCCCACCACGTGATAGGGCATGCTTCGGTGGAGGCAGGCTTCCTCTAGGGCGCGGGACTGGGCGTTCGTGCGGTACATGACTGCACAATTGGAGAGTGTGGTGCCCTTTCTACGAAGAAGGTTCGAAATCTGGGTTACCACGAAGTACGCCTCTTCCTCCACGTCATAGGTCTCGTAGACCACCAGCGGTTTGCCCTGGTCCCGCGAGGCCCGGATATCTTTCTGCGGGCGGCGTATGTTGGGCGCCGGGTGCACCACCTTGGCGTGGGGGTGGTCGTTCTTGAAGGCCGGAGTGTTTCGTACGTCGGCGCTGCGCCACGAGTAGATGGCCTGGTCCGGGTCCCCAACCACGCAGATATTCTTATGCCCATCCGAAATCTGCTTGGACAGTTCGTACTGGGCCACGTTGGTGTCTTGAAACTCGTCCACCAGCAGATAAAGAAAGCGTTCCTGGTAGTATTCCAGCACCTGCGGAGCGCGCCGAAGGAGTTCGACGGACCGCATGAGTAGGTCGTCGAAATCTACAGCACTGTTCTTGTCTAGGAGTTCCTGGTAACGGGTGTAAACTCGCCCCGCCGCCTCGTCGAAGGCGCTTTCGGCCGTGAGTGCCAGGGCTTGCGCGTCCCTCAGATTGCTTTTGGCCCTGGATATCACGCCCAGTATGACCTTTGGTGGATAGCGTTTAGGATCAAGCCCCTCCTCCTCCATGGCTGCCTTGACAAGGGTTAGCTGGTCGGCGGTATCGAAAATGCTGAAGCCCCGGTCGAGGCCTATGTGGTGGCCAAAGCGCCGCAGCGCCCGGGCGCAGAAGGCATGAAAGGTGCTTACCGCGAGATCCCTAGCACGGTCCCTCCATTGAAATAGCGGGGCCGAAGGGTCTTCATCGCTGGTGCCAAATAAGCGGTTCCTCATCTCCTTGGCCGCCTTGTTGGTGAAGGTGACAGCCAGAATCTTCCAGGGTTGCACACCTATTTCGTTGACGAGGTAGGCGATGCGGTGGGTTATGACGCGCGTCTTGCCGGAGCCCGGGCCGGCGATAACAAGGAGCGGGCCATCCGTTGTCTTGACTGCCCGCTGCTGGGCCTCGTTAAGGCCTTCCAATATCTTGGAGCTCATGGCAACTCGATTCTAACACACGTCCGGAGTGCGGCTTGGGCGTGGATTCGTGGATTCTATGAGGCTTTGCAGGTGCGAACTGATCCAGGGAAGGGAAAGGCTCAGGCGTGTGTGGCAGAGGCTTCGATGGCCTCTGCCAGGTCCAAAGACCCCTCGTAGAGAGCACGCCCCACGATGGCCGCCTCTGCGCCCGTCTGGGCAAGCCTGCGCAGGTCAGCGAGGCTGGTGACGCCCCCGGAGGCGATAATGGCCATGCCGGTGTTCTGGACCATAGCAGCCACCGCGTCGAAGTTGGGCGCGGTCATGGTGCCGTCCCGGCTAATGTCGGTATATAGAAATCTCTGGGGTCCGAGGACGGCCATCTCCTTCACTAGTTCCGTAGCGTCAACGGACGTGTCCTCCGTCCAACCGCGAATGGCCACCCGTCCCTTCCGGGCGTCCACGGCAACCACCACCCGCTCCGCCCCCCAGCGGCGGCATAGCTCCTCCACCAGCGCTGGGTCCTCCACGGCGGCGGTGCCCAGCACCACCCGCTCCACACCGGCCTCCAGCAGCGCTTGCGCCGTTTCGACCGTCCTCACGCCGCCGCCCACCTGGAGGGGCACGGACACGGCGTCGGCTATGGCTCGTATGGACTCCAGATTCGCCGGAATCCCGGAGCGCGAGCCGTCCAGGTCCACCACGTGAATGCGGGGGGCGCCGGCGCTCTGCCACCGTAGGGCCGTTTCTGCGGGGTCGGTGGAGAAGACAGTCGTTTTCTCAAAGTCGCCCTGGTAGAGACGTACGCAGGCGCCGTCCTTGAGGTCGATGGCGGGAATAACCTCCACGACGGTCTAGCCTTCCGCCGCCAACCGCACGAAGTTGTCGTAGATTCTGAGGCCCAGCGGTCCGCTCTTTTCCGGGTGGAACTGGGTAGCCGCCACGCTCCCTTTCGCCAACATGCTGCAAAACCTGACGCCGTACTCGGTCATCCCGACCGCCGCCGACTCTGCATCGGGCTCGGTGTAGTAGCTATGGACGAAATAGAAGTAAGAAGGATTCGGTATGCCGTCCAGCAAGGGATGGGGGGCGACGAAATCCACGCTGTTCCACCCCATGTGAGGCACCTTCTGACCGGCGGGAAGGCGCTTCGTCCGCCCCGGGACGACGCCCAGGCAGGGAACGTCTCCCTCCTCCGTCCAGTCCATGAGCAGCTGCTGACCCATGCAGATACCCAGCAGGGGCCGCCCGCTCTCGATGAACTGTCGGAGGGCAGTTGCGAGCCCCAGCCTTTCGAGGGCCTTCATCGCGGAATCGGCGGCGCCCACGCCGGGAACCACGGCGGCGTCGGCGTTGGCAAGCTCCTGGGGGCTTCCCGAAATCACCGGCGAGACGCCTGCATTCGTCAATGCCCTTGCCACGCTGCGGATGTTCCCGTAGCCGTAGTCCACCAGCGTCACCTTCAGGCCGGCGAACTGCTGTCCGTTCGTGCTACGCATCCCCCGTCAGCTTCTCCATAGGAAGGCCCCGGTCTTCATAGCGGGCCAGGATGAACAGCAGGTCGCTGACCCGGTTCAGATACTTGAGAATCTCCGGGTTGGCCAGCCCGCCCGCATCCTTCAGGCGCACCACCTCCCGCTCCGCCCGGCGGACACTCGTGCGGGCCATGTCCATGGCTGCCGATGCGGGAGACGCGCCTGGTAGTATGAACGAGCGGGGCAGGGTCACCTCCGCTTGCAGGTCGTCGATGAGCCGCTCCAATCGAGCCGTCATCGCTTCCGATAGAGGCGTGAAGTGGCGCTTGAATGTGTCGTATCGCTGGGGGGCCGTGGCCAACTCCGCGCCGACGGTGAAGAGCTCCCGCTCGAGCTCCAGCAGAGTGCTTCGCACCCGCTCGTCTTGGGAGAGGGCGCGGGCCAGGCCCAGGGCTGAGACGGTCTCGTCGGTGGCGCCGTAGGCCTCGCAGTGACGGTCGGCTTTGGACACTCGCCCGCCGTAAAGGAGGCTGGTCTCGCCTTCGTCGCCGTACTTGGTATAGAGACGTTTGCCTTCAACCACAGCCTTCGCCGCTCCGTTCTTGGGTGGTTCTTCCCGCAGCGCACCGTGACGCCGCAGGCCGACAGCCATTATACTACCAAAAGCGCTATGGTTCCTGAAATTCGCATCATTGGTATCGGAGGCCTGCCGGAGGTGAAGCCCGGCGACGACCTGGGCGGGTTGTTAATTGAGGCCGCCACCGCTCAAGATTTGCGGGTAGAGGATGGCGACGTGCTGGTGGTTGCACAGAAAGTCGTGTCCAAAGCCGAGGGTCGTCTGGTGAATCTGGAGGATGTTACGCCTTCCGCCCTGGCGGTCGAAATAGCGTCGCTGCACGACCGGGACCCCCGGCATACGGAAGTCGTTCTCCGGGAGTGCCGGCGCATAGTGCGGATGGACCATGGGGTAATCATCGCCGAAACGAGGCACGGCTTCCGGTGCGCCAACGCGGGGGTGGACGCTTCCAACGCCCCCGGCGGAGAAACGGTGGTGCTGCTCCCCTTGGATCCGGATGCATCGGCCCGCCGGCTGGCGTCAAGGTTGGAGGAGGGTTTGGGAGTCGAGGCGGCAGTGATAATCTCCGACACCTTCGGAAGGCCCTGGAGAGAGGGGGCCGTCAACGTGGCCATCGGCGTGTCCGGAATTCACCCCATGCTGGACTATCGGGGACAGGAAGACCCGGAGGGGCGTTCGCTGCGTACGACCACCATAGCCGTGGCCGACGAATTGGCCGCCGCCGCTGGGCTGGTCATGGGCAAGCTGGATAGAGTGCCTGTGGTTCTGTTGAAGGGTTGCCGCTATGACCGCGGCGCTGAGGGGATAGGAGAACTCATCCGTCCCGCCGAGCGGGACATGTTCCGCTAATTGCCGTCCGTCACCCATGTCATTATACTCGTCCTCAGCGTGGTGGGGTGGTCGAATGTTCGATTGACACGATGGGTAGCGGGCCATAGAATTCCGTTGAAATTCTGCTTGATTATGGTAAATGACGCCTGTTCGCACGTTCAGGTTTGGCGTCCAAGAGGTCTAACTCAAAAGGGGTGATTTGGCAACCAACGTCCCAGGCTGGTTCAACCATCGGATAATTCGGCGTCCTCGGCTGCGAGACATGCAACCCCGGGTGTTCCGTTTCCGAATACGGCGGCCCTCCCCGCGTATCTTCGCCTCGCCCCTCATTCTCCTCTACGGGTTTGTCATTCTAATTGGCTCGGGGGGCTTTCTCCTCGCACTGCCTATCGCCTCCGTAGACAACACCCACACCCGATGGGAAGACGCCTTCTTCACGTCCACCTCCGCGGTGACGGTCACCGGACTGACGGTTCTGGACACGGCGCAGCATTGGAGTTCCTTCGGTCAGGGAGTAATCTTCGTGTTGATGCTGCTGGGCGGCCTCGGCTTCATGGCCTTCGCCACCTTCCTGCTCACCATCATAGGGCAGCGCCTCAGCATTTCGGACAGGCTGCTAATTCGGGACACCCTGGGCGGCGATAGGATTGGCGGAGTAATTCGACTGCTGCGCCGCATCGTAATGGTCGTCATGGTCATCTACGCAGTGGGAACGCTCCTCATCTTCTGGCAAATGTTGTCATTTTTCCCCGTGGCAGAGGCACTATGGCAATCGGCTTTCCTTGCCGTTTCCAGCTTCAACAACGCGGGGTTAACCATAGTGCCGGGGTCGTCCAGCTTGGAGGGCTTGGACGCCAAGATACCCATTCTTATTTTCTTGGGCGGACTGATAATCCTGGGGGGCATTGGTTGGTCGGTCACTGTCGACATCTTTCGACGTCGCAACTTCAAGCGGTTCAACCTGGACACCAAGATGATAGTGGTCACCAGCCTGTTACTTTGGGTTGCGGCAACCTCCGTCTTTCTCTTCAGCGAATACTCCAACGAGGCGACTATCGGCTCCCGCTCGGTGGCGGATAAGGTCGGCGTTAGCATCTTCGAAGCAATCAGCGCCCGAACGGCTGGATTCACTGCCCTCAACATAACCGGAATCACTGACCTGACCAAGCTCTTCTTCATCATAATGATGTTCATTGGCGGGGCTGCGGGTTCCGTGGCGGGCGGCATCAAGGTCGGCACCTTCGCTGTTATAGCGGCCACTGTGCTATCATCCATCCGGGGCAGGCAACAGACGGAGGCCTTTGGTCGGGAGGTGCCCCGATTTGTGGTTTATCGGGCCATTACGGTTGTCGTGCTGGGAGGTGGAATCATCTTTGTCACCTCTTTGGCCCTGGAGTTCACTGAGTCGGCATCTCAATTCCCCTTCTTGGATCTGCTATTCGATACCGTGTCCGCCTTTGGCACCACGGGGCTATCCATGGGCATAGTGCCTCTGTTGACCGTATGGGGTAAAATAATGCTCATGGTGGTAATGGTGCTGGGCCGGCTGGGACCTCTCGCCTTGGCGCTGGCTCTGACCCCCCAGAAGGAGGGCACCGTATACCGGTATGCCCAGGAAGGTATCAGGATTGGGTAGATGAAGAAGCAGGCCGTTGTAATTGGGTTAGGCCGTTTTGGCTCTAGCATGGCCCAGGAGTTGTACCAGGCCGGGCACGACGTTTTGGCCATAGACTTGGACGAGCAGGCCGTTCAGGATAGCATGGGCCGGGTAACCTACGCCGTGCGGGGGGACGCCACCAACCGGGCCCTCTTGGAGGAACTGGGCGTTCAGAACTCCGACGTGGCCGTGGTGTCCATAGGTTCGGACGTGCAAGCCAGCATTCTCGTCACCGTGCTTTTGAAAAGCCTGCAAATTCCCTTCATTATTGCCCGCTCGGCCAATCAGATTCACGGCGACACCCTGGAGCGCATCGGGGCTGATAGGGTGGTGCACCCGGAGGAAGAGACGGGCCGGAGGATGGCTCACGTGGAGTTCCACGCTGGCGTCATTGACTTCATGTATCTGGCCTCCGACTATGGGATCAGCCAGATGAGGCCGCCGGACAACATTGTGAAGCAGACCCTGGGGGAGGCTGGCCTCAGCGGACCGAGGGATAAGTACGGGCTGGCGGTGCTGGCCATTAGAAGAGGTCGGGAGTGTGTCTTGGTGCCCTCTAAAGACGAAGCCATCATGCCGGGAGATATTCTCGTGGTGGCTGGGAATGCCGAGCAGGTGGGCAGATTTCACCTCTCCACCCGGTAGCGGCAGGGAGTCTACAATGGCAGCTAGGGTTGAAGCACACGCCACGCCCGGGATTCGGCGAGCCTAGTCTTGGAAAACGAACATCGCATCCTCCTCCCCGTCGACCGGCGCCACGGCTATGAGGACGTGTTGGAATTGGCACGCTCCATCGTGCGTGGGGGGCGGGGGATAATCCACGCCATCTACGTGATTGAAATGCAGTTGAAGTACCCGCTGGACGCGGAGGTAGGTGAGGAGATCTTGAGGGGCGAGGAGGCCTTGGCCGAAATTGAGCACCTGTCCTTGTCGAGAAGGCTCTCGTTGCAGGGAGAAATAGTCCAGGCTCGCCAAGCGGGGCCGGCAATTGTCCAGGAGGCGGCCAACATACCGGCAACTATGATAATTATGGGCGTTGAATACGGAAACGAGGCCGCGGGTTTTCGCATGAGCACGACCGCCGACTACGTGCTTCACAATGCCCGCTGTCCGGTCATCCTGTGGCGCAGCGGCGCGCCGTCTGCGCCGTTCGAGGGAGGGTAGAGACGTGCATGTGCTGATACTGGGCTGCGGAAATCTGGTTCGCCACGTGGCAGCTACCCTGTCGGACCAGGGGCACCAGGTGGTTGTGGTGGATGAGCATGAGATATGCGCCGTTCAGCAGAATCCGCACCTTGCCGGCAACGTTCTCCCTGGCGGCGATAATCTGCTGGAGAGCATGCGCAAGGGTGGAGTAGATGGGGCAGATATGGTGATTGGACTATCGAGAGACGATAATCGCAACGCCATGGCGGCGCAAATTGCCTCCAACATCTTCAACGTGTCACGCACCCTCTGCCATGTGGGGGACGTATCCAAAGCCCAGGTTTACGAGGAATTGGGCTTGAACGTCCTGAGCACCACCCAACTACTGGCAAACACCGTGCTCGACGGCGCGAAAGACGCCCGCTGATGTATATAATCGTAGTCGGATGTGGCCGCATCGGTTTCAACCTGACCCGCGCCCTTCTGACGGTGGGTCACGAGATTACCGTGATAGACCAGGACCCTCTGGCTTTGGAGAGCGCCTCCCGAGAGATGTCCGCCGTGTTCCTACTGGGGGACGGCTCCTCTCCCGACGTTCTAACGGAGGCCGGCACCGAAAGGGCCGATCTTGTCATCGGCGTTACCGGGGACGATGCGGCCAATCTGGCAGTGTGTCAGATGGCCAAGCATCTCTTCAAAACGCCCACCGCCATAGGCCTCATCAAGCACCCTTCTCACGCCGGCCTGTTCCGACTTCTGGGAGTGGATAGGGTTATCAACAGCAGCCACCTCATCCTCTCAAACATTGAGGAAGCGGTTCCGAGCCGGGCCCTCATGCACCTTCTGAACCTCCAGACCTACGGCATGGACATCGTGGCCTTGTCTATTCCCCACGACGCCTCAGTGGTTGGAAGAACCCTCGCCGACGTGGAGATGCCGCCCAATAGCTTCATCACGTTGGTGGTAAAGCAAGCCGGCCCCAGGCTTCCCGAAGAAGATCTGGTCCTTCAGGCAGGGGACGAGGTTATAGCCGTAACGGTTCTGGACGAGGAGCAGGCCCTGTACGAAACGTTGACGGGGGTGGCGTAGTGCCCGGATCCGTGGCTTACCTGGGCCCGGCGGGGACCTTTACGGAGCAAGCGGTGCACCTGTACAAGCCCGACGCGGTACTGCACTCCTTCTCCAGCATTCGCGGGGTGGCCCTTGCCGTGGTTTCCGGCATTGCCGACGAGGGCGTGGTCCCCATCGAAAATAGCCTTCAGGGGTCTGTCAACGAGACACTGGACGTTCTCATCAGCCAAAGAGGACTCTTCATCCGGCAGGAGTTGGTTTTGCCCATTGTGCACTGCCTTCTCGTGATCCCGGACACAGAAGTTTCGGAGATCGAGGTCGTCTATTCCCATCCCCAAGCCCTGGGACAGTGCCGCGAGTTCCTGGAGCGTTGTTTCCCCAAAGCCCAGTTGGTCGCATCCCTGAGCACGGCCGCGGCGGTGGCAGACATGAAACAGAGCAAGCACACGTCCGCCGCCATCGCCCCGTACGGTGCGGCTGAGCTGAACCAGGTGAGGGTGTTGGCCAAGAACATCCAGGACAACGACTCTAACGCTACCCGATTCGTGGTGCTTGCAGACCAAGACAGCCGTCCCACGGGGTGGGACAAGACTTCAATTTGCTTCTCCTTTGCCGAAGACAAGCCGGGGCTGCTCTACGAGGCCTTCGGGGAGTTTGTGAGGCGGGACATTAATCTGGCCAAAGTGGAATCGCGACCATCAAAGAATAGTTTGGGAGAGTACATCTTCCTTGTGGATGTGGATGGCCATCGGGACGACTCGAAGGTGGCCGAAGCTATTGGAGTGTTGGAGAAGCGATGCTCCATGTTCCGGGTCTTCGGCTCCTATCCACGTTGGAATGACCCGGAGGATTCTTCCGGCCCGCAGCCCTAAATCCCACTCCGCGCTTCCCAGGCCCTATCGTCGTTTGCCTCGACCCATACCTTTGCTGGAAGCAGCGTAGAGGCAATGGGATATAATCCACCTACATTTTCCAGGAGGGATGATTATGGCTAGGCCCGTTCGCATTGGAGTCCTCGTACCGTCCACAAATCAAGTGGTGGAGCCGGATTTCGCCTCGCTTATGCCGCCCGGCGTTACCTTCCACACCGAGCGGCTCTGGAATGGAGAAGCGACTCCCGAGGGCGGGGGCGACGGCTCCTATCTGCTGAAAATGAACGCCGACCTTGAGCGGGGCGTCCGGTATCTGGCCAGCGCCAACCTGGACATCATCGCCTATTGCTGCACCAGCGGCACCTATCACGCCGGCTCCTTGGAGTATGATGGCCATCTCTCCCGTCGTATCAGCGCGGCGGGCGGCCTGCCTTCCGTTACGGCGGTTACGGCCTCCCTAGAGGCCCTGCGTCACGTGGGTGCGCGACGTCTCAGCATCGTCGGGCCCTACGGCAACTTCCTCCTCAGAGAGCGTCTTACGCCTCTACTGGAGAGTCAAGGGTTTGAAGTTGTTTCGGCTTTGGGTGAGACCGACATGCAGCAGCGAACCATGGACGCGACCATTGGAGACCAGGATCCGGAGAGCATTGCGGAGTTCGTTTGTGATTCCGTGGACACAACGGCGGATGCGGTGTTCATTCCCGGTACGGCATGGCGGGCCTTGGAGGTGGTTCAACAGATGGAGGAGCGGTTGGGTCGGACGGTTATAACAGTGAATCAAGCGACCATCTGGGCCGTCCTGCGAAGGCTGGGCCTTTCGCCCAAGGTGCAGGGGTACGGTCGCCTAATGGAGAGTGTGGATTAGGAGTGTGAGGCCTAGATGGGCGGCTTCTTCCCCGTCTTCTCTTCGTAGAGCTTCCACGTAGCGTCGTTGAAGGGGTAATACTTGCCCGGGGAGCACTGCTCCACGATCAGCTGGGCCTTTATCACCTCTTCCACTTCCTCCCGCTGATGGGCAATGGCGATAACCTCGTCCACCACGCCTTGAGGGACCACCACAACACCGTCGTCATCTCCCACTATGGCGTCCCCGGGGCGGACCAGAACGCGGCCGCACTGTATGGCGTCGTTGACCTGCCAGGGCCAGAACTCGGCGGGGCCCTGCTTGGCGGTGCTGTTGGCGGAATAGACGGGGAAGCCGTACTCCTTGAGCGCCACGGTGTCGCGGACGGCCCCGTCGGTAACCAGGCCGCCGATGTCCCGCTGCTTGAGTCGCAGGAACTTGATGTCCCCGCCGACGGAGCTGAACTCCCAGCCCATGGCGTCTATGACCAGCACCTCGCCGGGGCCGCAGAGCTCGAAGGCTACGTACTCCGCCGATTGGGGGCCCTTGGGCTTGTCGGCGACCAGGTCGGGGCGATGGGGCACGAAGCGGAGGGTGACGGCGCGACCAGCCATCCGCTGCCCCAGCTGCAGGGGCTTCGCCCCGTGGATGAAGGACATCGGCCATCCCTTAACCCACAGACCGTCGATGAGGGTTTGGGTGGGAATCTGGCGCAGGACCTCCAGGGTTTCGTCGGAAATGGGCTCAGGGTTGGTCACAGAGTCACCTCAGGAGTCAGAAGATTCAGGGTAAGCGAGAGTGCGGCGGCTGTGATTCGGAAGAAGGGGACTCATGCTCAGGAAATGCCCAACTCCCTCAAGAGCTTGCTCCCCTCCGAGCTTACGCTCAGGCCCCGTTCCAAGCCGTCCCGGTACTTTTCTCCCAGGGAGCGAATTATGTTGCCATTGGGGCGGGCGCCCTCCGAGCGATGGTCCATAAGCTCCTCCAGGCTCCCGTAGGAGCGGTCCACATGCCAGCAGTAGGAAAGGAGCCAGGCCAGCTCCCGTTCGTTGGTGGGGGGCGGAATCTCCCGCAAGTCTATGAGGGCGTCTATGACCTTGGTGTAGCGGAGAATGCCCGCCTTGTCGTTTTCGTCCCGGCCGTAGAATCGGCGGAGGCGAAGCTCCACAATGCGGCGTCCATAATCCGCCTCGCCATATATCGAGCGAGGCAGCCACTCCTGCCGCAGGTCGAGGACTTCCTCGCCCTGGGCGTTTACGATGGCCACGGCGGTGTCCGAGCCGATAATGGGGTCGTACTCGAACTTTACGGCGTTCCGTAGGAGGGCTTCCTGGAGGGTGAGGGTGAGGGACCGGGGAATCTTCTTGTAGTTCTCGCCGCTGGCCTCCTCGTTGGAGTCGGCGCCCACGCCGCCCGTATTGAACACGCAGTAGTACTGGGGCAGACCGCCATGGGCCATCTCCTTCAGCACCTTGTACATCATATTGGCGTTGTCGTCTTCCAGGCCAATGATGAAGGGGTCTGAGAAGTATTCCACGTATGGCCGGCCAATGGCGCCTATGGCGGCGCCCATCTGCACAGCCTCGCCGTACATGAGCACCCGGATGTACTGCTCCAGCTTGAGCTTGCGTAGGGGCGCGATGACAGTGTTCTGGCGCATGACGGCTTGCCAGAAGACCCGGTCCGTGTGCTCCATGGGGACGTGAACTGAATCGGTGGTCTCGCCGCCGGTAATGCTCTTTAGCACGTGGCGGGCGCCCTTCCTGTCCAGCAGCCGCTGACGAGATAGAATCATGCGCATGTTGCGGACGGGATTCTCGTCGTACTTGGGTACGGCGCTTTCGTGGTCTACGGGCACGTTCTCCAGCAGTTCCAGGGGGTTGGGGAAGTCCGGTGACCCCCGCAGAACGTCGTAGGTAATAGGATCGTCCTCCCGGGTGAGTCCAAAGGGCACGGCGTAGAGGTTGTTCTCGGTGCCGTCGATGCCGTAGGGAATCTCGGTCGTCTGACCGTCCCGGTTGGATACGATGGGTTCGGGAAGCTGCTGGAGAAGGACGATGTCGTCGTTCATTGGGTAGACGCCCTCCTCCGAGTCTTCAGCCAGGCCGAGTAGGGAGGCGGTTTCGCTGTTGGCTAGCTCAATCATAATGGTAAGAGTGCTCTTGCCGTGTAGCGACGGGCCCAGGGTAATCATGGCTGAATTCGTAAGGGCGCCGCTTAGAGTGCGGATGCGCACCATGCTAAGAGCCGCCTGTATGGCCAGGCCCTGGGCTTCCTTGACCTTGAACATGGCTATGGAAAGGGGGCCCATCTTGTGCTCGCCCACGTAGTCAAACCCCAGGTGAAGGGAGAGTCCCTTGGTGGGGGCCTTGAAGACAAGCTGGGTCAGTCCCGCCTCTTGGACGCGCTCTTTAAGTTCTTGGGGCAGGTTCAGGTCCTCCAGCCAGTTCGGAATTGAAACCTCGAGGATGTCCGGCTCCTGGGCCATCTCCTCCTGGGGGAGGTCGAAGGTCAGCTGCCGCCACATAAGGGGCAGCTGCAAGTAGCGGGTCCCGAAAAGGACCTGTCGAGCGTGGAATGACCGTCCCGGCGCGTCGCAGATGCGCCTGTCCGTCTGTAGAATCCCGTCGCCTGCTTCAAAGCGGCGGCCCATCTCCTCGACGATAATTTCCAGCACGTCGGTAAAGAGGGCCTGGCTCTCCTCAGTGAAGGCGAGGGCGTCTCGATTTCGAGAGAAACCGTCAATGAAATACTGGGTGAGGTCCGGGCGGCGGACGACTCCCAGCTGGCTGAAGAAAGCCAACCCTCCGTTGTCCAGCCTGACTACTGTCTCAGGCCAAACCTTGGCGGCGGCTTTGCCCTGGGCGTTGGCCTCCGCTCCTTCTTGGACAACCTCTGCCACCTCCCGCATCAGACCGTCCCTCTCGTCGGAGGGCAGGTCCTGGAAGACTCGTATATTGTCGATGAGCCACTGTTCGGAAGGATTGAAAAGAGGACTATTCGTGCTCTGCCCCTGCTTGGCAAGGGCTACAAGCCGGTCTAAATGTTGGGCAAAGGCGGGGTTGATGACGGGGCCGGGAAGGGCAACGGAAGGCCCTTCGTCCTGTTTGGACGGGTCATTGTTCACAAATCTTCTCCAAATTTACTATGTAGTAGTGCAGAATATGAGGTTTGATGCCAGTGTTCACACTAAATTTTCTCATGCTCATGAGGTAGGAGCCATAAGGCTGCCTACGAGTTTAGGGGGAGCTCAGTACCCAGACCTTCCTCCTTGGCTCGCTTGTAGACGAAAGCAGCGGCGGCAACGTCGCTGACGCCGATGCCGTGGGACTTGAACATTGTTACGCTGTCTTCTGAAGGCCGTCCGGCAGTCTGGCCGGCGACGACCGATTCCAGCTCGTGTACCTGCTCCCACCGGACGATTCCTTGGTCAATGCTGAAGAGGAGGTCGCCGCTGTACCGCTTCGCCTCCTCAAGATTGTCTACGACGATAGAATCGGCGCGGCTTATTACGTCGTTGTCCACCTCGCGGCGGGTCCAGTGGTTGGAACCCATGATGCTTAGGTGCATCCCCGGTTCCAGCCACTTCCCGAAGAGCACCGGGTTGGGGGAAGTGGTCATGGTGATTGCTATGTCGGCGCCCTGCACACAGGACTGGGCGCTCTCCGCCGCCGAGACTTCCACGTTCAAGTGCTCGGACATCTGGGCGGCAAATTCTTCGGCTTTCTCCGGAACGATGTCGAAAGCCCTGATGGACGTGATGTTTCTAACCGCGCAGGTGCCTTCCAGCTGGGCGCGGGCCTGGGCGCCGGTGCCGATTATTCCAATGACGGATGCATCCTCGCGGGCCATGTACTTGCTGGCCACGCCGCTTAGGGCGCCGGTGCGGAGCTGGGAACACCGCCCGCCCTGTAGCAGAGCCAGCAGGTCGCCCGTCTCGCTGTCGTGCAGCACTGTCAGAAAGCGGGAGCCGCCGGGAAAGCGGGCCGTGTATACCTTCAGGCCCACCACTCCGGTGTCTAGCAGGGCGCCCGGCATGATGTGGTGGTATCCTTGGGGTGTGCGGATGTGGGAACGGGGTTGCAGCCACGCCATGCCTCGGTGGGCCTGGTCGAGCATATCTTCCATGACACCCACGCAGTCCTGCATGGTCATTAGCTGGTTAACTTCCCGGTCCGTGAGAAGTAGCGGCATCAATTGCCTCCTTCATAATACATCCGTTGATTGAGTGAGTATAACACTTGGGCAAAAAGACTAACCATGAAGGGTTGGAATGTCAACAATTGGGGCTGAACGGAAAGCGCAAAGAAAGGTGGAGCGGAAGATGGGATTCGAACCCACGACCCTCTCCTTGGCAAGGAGATGCTC
>CAYNJI010000010.1:0-13847 GCA_964397605.1 uncultured Dehalococcoidia bacterium
GGCAAGGAGGAGGGCGGCCGGCACACCGCCTTCTTCGCCGGCTACAAGCCCGGGTTCTTCATCCGTAGCAGCGACATTACCGGTGAGATCAGGCTGGACGAGGGTGTGGAAATGGTGATGCCCGGTGACAACACCACCATGGAAATCAACCTCATCTACCCCATCGCCATGGAAGAGGGCCTTCACTTCGCCATCAGAGAGGGAGGCCGCACCGTGGGCGCAGGGGTCGTCACCAGCGTGGGAGAATAGAAAATGGCTAGAAAACGCGGCGAAGCCCGTATCCTGGTTACCTTGCAGTGCTCCGACTGCCGGGAGAGGAACTACACCACTAGCAAGAACCGCCGAAACGACCCTCAGCGGCTGGAGCAGCGCAAGTACTGCTCCCGCTGTCGGACCCATCGGTCCCATAGAGAGGTACGTTAGATGAGTACCCGCGGTCCCGGCACCGCAGCCTTCCGCCGTCCCAGCCAAGATCAGCTGCGTCGGTTCCGCCCGCTGGAGTTCATCAAAGAGGTCATCGCAGAACTACGAAAGGCCGTCTGGCCCACCAGGGAAGAGACCATACGCCTCACTTGGGTGGTCATCGTCATCGGCGCCTTTGTGGGGACCATACTCGGCCTGTACGACTTCACCCTTTCCAGGACCCTCACCCAGTACGTAATTCTTCCCTAACCATCCCATCAACTCAACCTCCCCCCTACTAAGGAAATGAAAGCAACGCCAGAAATTCACCAAGATTCCCAGTGGTACATTGTCCACACCTACTCCGGACAGGAAGACCGGGTCAAAAAGAACCTGGACATCCGTATCCAGAGCCTGGACATGCAAGACCGGATATACCAGGTCGTGGTGCCCACGGAGGAGGAAATCGTCATCCGGGATGGAAAGCGGCGCAAAGAGCGTCGAAAGGTCTTCCCCGGATACATCCTCATTCAGATGAAGATGGACGACGAAAGCTGGTACGCCGTGCGAAACACCCCCGGCGTTACAGGCTTCGTTTCCACCGAGGACGAACGGGACAAGCGCGCCAAGCCCATTCCCATGGAACCTGAAGAAGTGGCCTCCATAATGTCCCAGCTGGAGACAGGGAGACCCCGCGTCACCGTGGGCTTGCAGATAGGCCAGACGGTCCGCATCATCGCAGGCCCCTTCTCCGACTTCATGGGTACTGTTGGAGAAGTGGACCCGGACCGCTCCCGAATAAGAGTCCTCGTATCCTTCTTCGGCAGGGAGACGCCGGTGGAACTGGACTTCCTACAGGTGGAGAAGCACTGAGGAACGCCCCAGCGACCGCTACTAGAACGCAAAAGAGATAGCGTAGAAAGGCTAAAAAAGACCAGTGGCAAAGAAAGTTAGAGCCATTATTAAACTGCAGCTCGCTGCCGGCCAGGCCAGTCCGGCGCCGCCGGTGGGGCCCGCCCTTGGGCAGCACGGCGTCAACATCATGGCCTTCGTCAAGGAGTACAACTCCCGCACCGCCAACCAGGGCGGCAACATCGTTCCCGTACACCTCACGGTGTTCGAAGACCGCTCCTTCAACTTCGTCACCAAGACACCTCCCGCCTCGGACATGCTCCGTCGGGCAGCCGGCATAGAAAAGGGCGCATCGTTGGCAAGGCAGGAGAGCGCCGGTTCCGTAAACCGTAGCGCCCTGGAGGAGATAGCCAAGCAGAAGATGGCGGACCTGAACGCCAAAGACCTGGCGGGGGCCACCAAGATAATTGAAGGTACAGCCAGAAGCATGGGCATTGAGATTAGCGAGGATTAGCCGGTGAAGAAGCAAGGTAAGAGGCTACGGGACGCCATAAGCTCCCTGGACGCGGAAAAGTTCTATCTGCTGGATGAGGCCGTGGAAGCCCTTCAGATGGTCTCCAGCGCCAATTTCGACGAAACGGTGGAGCTACACCTGCGCACGAACGCCGATCCACGCCACGCCGACCAGCTTGTGCGCGGCGTGGCCATGCTCCCCCACGGCTTGGGGAAGACCATTCGAGTGCTGGTCTTCGCCAACGGCGAAGCCGCCGAAATCGCCAAGCAGGCCGGCGCCGACTACATCGGCGACGACGAGGTCATTCGCAACATCCAAGGGGGATGGGTAGACTTCGACGTAGGCTTGGCCATCCCGGATATGATGAGCAAAATCGGCAGGCTGGGCCGTGTCCTTGGTCCCCGTGGTCTAATGCCCAACCCCAGAACGGGCACCATGGTCCAGATGCAGGACCTGCCGCGAGCCATCGACGAAGCCAAGAAGGGGCGCGTGGAATACCGCATCGACCGCACCGCCATAATCCACGTGCCCGTAGGCAAAATCAGCTTCGCCCAAGAGAATCTGGTGGAAAACATTGCCACCATCATGGACGCCGTCGTGAAGGCCCGGCCCGCCACCGTCAAGGGCGTATTCATCAGGACGGCATTTCTGTCCAGCACTATGGGGCCGAGCCTGAAGCTTGACGTAAACGCCCTCATATCTGTTAAAGTAGAATAGCAAACCAACCGGCCGCTCAAGACAGCAGGTTCCCTGCCAGGGATTAAACCGCCTGCCGAGGCGCCCCGGAAAGACTGGCTCCCAACGGAGTCCTTCATTCCCGGCGCATGAGCGCTGGGAATTTTGGCGTCTAGGCCAAGCCTAAAACGCCGGAACTCCCAGGAGCGGCCCCACAAAGAAAGATAAGGAGTCCTCAAGGAACTCATGCCAACAGACAGAAAAATCCAGCAGGTGGCGGAAATCAAGGAACGGCTAGTGCGATGCAACATCGCCGTAGCAACCACCCCCACCGGCCTAGACGCCAACGATATGAACGACCTTCGTCGCCGACTCAGAGAGCGGAACGTAGAGTATCGGATAGTCAAGAATACCCTCACCTACATTGCCGCCGAGGAAGCCTCCAAGCCCCAATTGCGAGAGGTGGTGCAGGGACCGACGGGACTCGCCTTCGGCTACGACGACCCTCGGCTGGTCGCCCAAACCCTGGAGGAGTTCATACGCGCCACCCGCTCGTCCCTGACCATCCAGGGCGCCCTGCTGAACACCCGCGCGCTGACGCCCCAGGAGGTCCACACCCTGGCCACCCTGCCCTCTCAGGAAGAGCTCATGAGCCGGGTTTTGGGACAGATGCAGTACCCCATTACGAGACTGGTGGGTCAGCTTCAAGCCCCGATAGCGGGTCTGGTCAACACCCTAAACGGGACCATTCGCGGGTTGGGTTCCGTTCTTCAGCAGCGCATCCAGCAATTGGAAACCGAGTCGAACTGAGGGACTTGATCCATCCAGTCCACACTCCGTGAAATCAACCAACCGATAAAATAACGTCAAAACGACAACAACCAGGAGGAGTTATGAGCAACCAGGAAATTTTGGAAGCAATCAAGGAAATGACCGTAATGGAGCTTTCTGAGCTTGTTAAGGCCCTGGAGGACCAGTTCGGCGTCTCCGCCGCCGCTCCCATGGCCGTTGCGGCTCCAGCTGCTGCTGCCGCCAATGGCGGCCCCCCCGCCATCGAAGAAGAGGAGCAGACGGAATTCTCCGTCATCCTAAACGAGATTGGCCCCAACAAGATCAACGTCATCAAGGCCGTCCGCGAAGTCACCACCCTGGGCCTCCGTGAAGCCAAGGCCGTGGTCGAGGCTGCTCCCAAGGCCATCAAGGAAGGCGTGAGCAAGGATGAGGCCGAAGACGTGCAGAAGAAGCTGGAGGCCGCCGGAGCTAAGGCCGAGTTGAAGTAGGCCGCTCCTTCATCATACTTACAATGAGGGTTAGAACTTGAGCAGGCGAAAAGATAGAGAGCGCTTCTTGGCCATGCAGCGCCTTAACCCGGACTATGTGGGCTTTCGGGGCCACGACAGCCCCGCAGAGTCTTCAGGGCCGCCCCTGGAGAAGGTTACCTGCTCCCGGTGCGGCCGGGTCCGGAACGTGCCCGTTGGCGTGGCGGCGGAGCACCCGGATGACTACGTGTGCGCTACCTGCCAGGAAGAATTGGAGGAAGACACGGAAGGGGCCGACTGAATGTAAGCCCATGGAGCAACCTCCAAGAATCGCCTACAGCCCTATGATTCGGGACACTCCCGCCACGGAGCGCCCGCGAGAAAAACTTAAGAACTTCGGCCCAGACCACCTCAGCAACGCCGAACTCATCGCCATTCTGCTCAGAACCGGCGTCAAGGGAGAAGGCGTCGTCATCATGGCCCAGCGCCTTCTCCAACGCTTTGGCGGACTGGCTGGCCTGGCAAGGGCCAACTTTGTCGAACTCTGTGCGGAGCACGGCATCAGTGAGGCCAAGGCCAGCCAGCTCCTAGCCGCCATGGCTCTGGGCCGTCGATTCTCCAATCTGAAGACTACGGAAAAATACGCCATTAACTCGCCCAGAGACGTCGCAAGTCTCCTCTTCGGCGAGATGAGCTTCCTCGACAAGGAGCACCTGAAGACAGTCCTCCTCAACACCAAGAACGAAGTCATGGGCGTCCGGGAGATCTACGTGGGCAACGTGAATTCCTCCATGGCCCGGCCTTCTGAAATCTTCAGGCCCGCCATTAGGGAAAACTGCCCGTCCATTATAGTCGTCCACAACCACCCTTCCGGTGATCCCACCCCCAGCGCCGACGACATAGTCGTTACCCGCCGGCTGGTGGAAGCGGGCAAGGTTCTGGAAATAGAAATGCTGGACCACATAGTCATCGGCAGCGACGAGCGATTTGTCAGCCTGAAGGAAAAGTGTCTCGGATTCTAAGCCCATCCCCTTCTCCCAAAACCCCTTGTTTCTCTACGCCTTCTGCAAGACAATTAGGGCATCCAACATCCTCAATCCAAAAGGAGCATCCCTTGTACTTCTACAACGCACAGGATAGAGCGCCCAAGGAGATTGTCCCTGGTGGCACAATACGCACCTTCTGGGGAGAAAACACCCTCCTCTCCGTCGTAGACATCGACCCCGGCGTGGAGGTCCCCCTCCACACCCACCCCCACGAGCAATCCGGCATCGTCCTTGAGGGTCAGCTGGAAATGGGCGTGGAAGGAGACGTTCGCCTCCTGAACCCCGGCGACATGTACATCATCCCCGGCGGGGTGGAACACTACGCCAAGACCGTCGCAGACAGCGCCAAAGTGCTGGATATCTTCAGCCCCGTCAGGGAAGACTACCAGTATTGACGGGCAGTGGCAGAAGCGCCGCCTTCTCTGCAATACGTCCCGCCATAGCTGGTGAATTCCCCCCCAGTCTCGAAAGCCCCCGTCATGGACGGCTTACGCTTCTCTGACGACAGTCATGGCCGACGTTGAACACGTCCCGCCGCCGTCCGTTCGGCGAAAGCTTCCGCAATCACTAACACTAACTCGCTACTAGGAGGAAACTCATGGCCCAGGGTTCATTGGGAGGCCACGTCTACCGGCGCTTCGGCGCCCGCCCTATCATCAATGCCGCCGGCACCGTCACCCGCCTTGGCGGCTCTCGCACTCGGCCCGAGGCCCTCTCAGCCATGGCCGAAGCCACCAACCACATGGTGGACATGCATGAGTTGAACCAACGGGCCGGAGAGGTCATCGCCCAAGTTACCGGCGCGGAAGCCGGCTTCGTCTGCAACGGCGCTGCCAGCGGCCTCCTCCTCCAGGCAGCCGCTGTTATCGCCGGAACGAACCCCGCCATCGCCCAGCAGCTGCCTCATCCCGAGGGCGTACCCAACGAAATTATCATCCAGACCATCCACCGCTTCCCCTACGACCAGGCCTACCGGGCCGCCGGGGCCAAGCTGGTCACCGTCGGCACCGGTCGGCGTTGCGCCCCCTGGGAACTGGAGGCCGCCTTCAACGAGCGCACCGCCGCCGTCGGCTAACTGTTCTCCCCCTTCTGCTCCCGCAATGGTCTGAACCTTCCCCAG
The DNA here is from genome assembly GCA_964397605.1 of uncultured Dehalococcoidia bacterium. GTDB lineage: Bacteria > Chloroflexota > Dehalococcoidia > Lucifugimonadales > JAPULR01. The sequence goes on from CAYNJI010000010.1 coordinate 5,869, forward strand.
GTGGTCGAAATCGCCCACTCCCACGACGTCCCCGTAATCGTCGACGGCGCTTCCATGGTGCCACCCAAGTCCAATCTGCGCCGCTATATAGAGATGGGCGCCGACCTGGTGACCATCAGCGGTGGCAAGGGCATCCGCGGGCCCCAGGGTTCCGGCCTTCTCTTTGGACGTAAAGACCTGGTGGAAGCCGCCGCCGCCAACGCCAGCCCCAACCAGTTCCTCGGACGCGGCATGAAGGTCTCCAAAGAGGAGATAATCGGCTTCCTCACCGCTCTGGAGCTCTTCATAGAGGAGGACGACGAGGTGGAGATGTCTAGGCTGCGCCGAATGGCCCAACGGGTCGTGGACGCCCTTATCGAGATTCCCGGCCTCCGCGTGTCCATTGAGCGTAACGAGCACGACTACCTGATTCCCACCGCCGTTCTGCGATTTGAGCCGGATTGGGCGGGGCCGACCAAGGACGAGTTAATGTCCGCTCTGGAGCAGGGAGACCCGCCCGTGTTCGTGCAAGGAACTTTCATGCCGCCGGAGGAGGCGGCCGTTGACCTGTTCAACGTGTCGGAGGACGAGCTGCCTATCCTAATTGACCGCCTCCGAGAGGAACTTCTCCGCCGACCTGGTTAATTGGACATGCCGCTCCCGCTAGAATTCATCGTGGTTGGTTCTCCTATGTCCAAACAGGCTCGCCGAAGAAAGCGAGTAAGGGCCTGGACGCAATATGTGCAGAATTTCGCGGGGCTTAGTTGGGGAGTAGAGCAACCCTTCGTCGGGGATGTGATGGTGACCATTACTTACTTGTACAATAGAGGGTCAATAGATATTGATGTGGATAATATACCGAAGCCAATTCTGGATGCGTTGAAAGGACTGGTATATTCCGATGATTCTCAGGTCACAGACCTCCTTTGCCGAAAGAGGCGCTATGGCGTAGAATTGAGAATACCGGATCCTTCCCCTCTCCTTCGCTCATCTTACGAAAATTCCGAAGAATTCGTTCACGTTAACGTGGATAACGCGCAGAGCACGGAGGTCTCAGAATGATAAGAACAGCGCCAGATATCCACTATCTCTTCAACTTTAAATCAGCTGACGACTATCGAATGAGGGGTTACCAGGTCCAGAAAGACGTTCCCCTCGACTTCTTCCCGGACTGCCAGGCCGATTTGCTGGCCACAAAGAACGGCGAGAAGAGGGTGGTGCTAGTCAGGACCCGCACAACGTTGGCTGCTGATCCGAAGATAACCCAACTGGCTCGCATAATCGATGAGAAACCCGGATGGAGCTTCGACTTAATCTTGGTAGCCGAGCCTGAGAAACTGTCTTCTCCGGAGGGCGCCCGCATATTCGAAAGAGAGAACATCGACAACCGACTTGACGAAGTTCAGACGGCTCTCGATGCGGGCTTGCCGGAGGCCGCTTTCTTGCTCGCTTGGTCCACAGCCGAAGCCGTCCTACGGGATATTCTCGCAGCCGACGGAATTCCCACCAACAGCGTCACTGCGACGGCATTCGTTCTCAGCCAGGCGGCCCATGAAGGCATCATTTCACCCGAGGAGCAGGCCGATTTGAGACGTTTGCGGAAGTACCGGAACGCCATTGTCCACGGATTCACCATGACCGACTTCAGCGAAGACCTGGTAACGGAACTTATCGAAACCATCCGGCGGATCGAAAGGGAAGCTGCCCTGGACGACCGCTCCAACGGCCAAGCTTACTCAACCAACTAGGAACGAGGGAAAAACCGGAAACCTAGCGCTGCGGCGCAGGCGCCTTCTTCTTACTGCCCGTTACCAGGAACAACACCTGCTCCGCTATGTTCGTTGCCCGGTCCGCCACCCGTTCCAGGTCGTGGGCTACCCATATTAGGTACGTCGCCCTCTTGATGGTCTTCGGGTCCTCTATCATGTACGTCAGCAATTCCCGGAATACCTGGTCGTAGAGAGCGTCCACCTCGTCGTCGTCATCCCTGACCTGATGCGCCAATACTATGTCCCTCTCCACCAGCGCGTCGAGGCTTCGTCGCATCATGTCCATAGTCTTGTCCGCCATGCGGGGAATATCGATGAGGGGCTTGAGGGGCGGCTCGTCCCCCATCATCAGGCTGATCTTGCCGATTCCCTCCGCGTAGTCGGCCATCCGCTCCAACTCTGTACCGATGTGCAAAACGGCCAGCAGATACCGAAGATCCCCCGCCACTGGCGTCTGCGTGGCGATGACGTGGATGCAGCGGTCTTCTATCTCCACCTGCTTATCGTCAATGATGTCGTCGTCCCGCACCACCTCGCGGGCGGCCTGCATATCACGGTTTCTGAGGGCGTCCATAGCCTTGGCCAGGGCCTTCTCCACCATGCTACCCATGACGAGCAGGTCGTCCTGTAGGGTAGTCAGTTCCTGCTCGAATATCGTTCTTGGCATAGTCCCCTCCTACTCGGCCATCCCGGCAAACAGCTTTGCCGCTAGCTGAATCGGCCCGTGATATACGCCTCCGTCTGCTCCTGGCTGGGGTTCGTGAACATCCGCTCCGTACTGTCTAACTCCACCAGGTAGCCCGACCTATCTTCGCCCAACATCAGGAAGGCCGTCTCGTCTGACACCCGCGCCGCCTGCTGCATGTTGTGGGTTACGATCACGATGCTGTAGTGCTCCTTCAACTCTCTAATCAGGTCTTCGATGGCCAGAGTCGCAATGGGATCCAACGCCGAGCAAGGCTCGTCCATGAGGATGACCTCCGGCTCTATGGCGATGGCCCGGGCGATGCATAGCCGCTGCTGCTGGCCGCCCGAAAGCGATAGGCCGCTCTCCTTCAACCGGTCCTTCACCTCGTCCCAGAGGGCCGCCTGACGCAGAGAGCGCTCCACCGCCTCCGCCATGTTCCCTCGGAACCCGTTGATCTGCAGTCCGAAGGCGACGTTAGCGTAGATGGACTTGGGGAAGGGGTTCGGCTTCTGGAACACCATTCCAATCCTGCTCCGTAGCTCCACCGGGTCCACGTCGGCGGCGTTGATGTCATCGCCGTCAAACAGGATCTGACCCTCGATGCGACCACCGGGGGTGAGTTCGTGCATCCGGTTCAAGCACCGCACCAGGGTACTCTTGCCGCAGCCGGAAGGCCCGATAATTGCCGTCACCGCGTTGCGACGCATGGGCATGCTTATATCCTTGACGGCTCTAAAGTTGCCGTAGTAGGCATCGAGGTTCTTCACCTTCAGAACGTGGTCTGCCTTCCCGTCCGGGGTCGCACCCTCAGGCTTCTGGGCGAAGTTTGCCTCTATGCGTCTCATGGCAATTGTGGTCACCATCTTCTCCTTCTAGCGTACGTGTAGCGGAGAGCCACAGCGACGCTGTTGAGCAACAATAGCACAATCAAAAGTACAACGATACCGGAAGACGCCTTCTCCTGGAATCCGGGCAGCGGGCGGGATACCCAGCTGAATATCTGTATGGGCAGCACCGTAAAGGAGTCCATCGGGCTGGAGGGCACGAAGAACACGGAGGTGAAGGCGCCGATGGCAATGAGGGGCGCCGTTTCTCCAATGGCCCGGCCCAAAGCCAGAATTATCCCCGTCAGAACCGCCGGCATTCCTGCCGGCAACACCTGGTGCCATACGGCCTGCCACTTGGTGGCCCCCAGGGCCATGGCCGCCTCTCTCAGAGAGGGCGGCACAGACCTCAGTCCCTCCCTTGAGGCGACTATGATTATGGGCAGAATCAGAAGGGTTAGCGTGGCGGCCGCGGCCACTATGCTCGGCCCCAAGTTGATGCCGACAACGAACACCGCCAGTCCCAACAGACCGTAGACCACCGAGGGCACCCCCGCCAGGGTGCTGATATTGGTCTCAATGAGCCGGGTGAACCAGCTCTTGGGCGCGAACTCTTCCAGGAATATGGCCGCCCCCACTCCCACGGGAATGGAGAATAGGGCGGTGAAGCTCATTACCCACAGAGTGCCCAACAAGGCAGCCTTGACTCCGGCGTTCTCCGGGTTTCTGGAGGGGAAGCTGGTCAGGAAGTTCCAATCCAGCCCTCCTATCCCGTCCTTGAACACTATAAAGAGCAGAACTACGAGGGCCAGCACTCCAAAGGCCGTGGCCATGACGGCCAGTAACGCGAAGGCCCAGGCAGTCCACTTCCTGCCCAACTTTGAAAGGGCCGTTGCTTTGAAAGCGGGAGGCGCGGTGTTCAATCGTACTCCTCTCTAAACCTTGAAATGAACCATCGCGCAATAAGGTTCAATCCCAGGGTGAATACAAACAGCAGCATCCCAATCGCAAAGATGCTCTGGTATTCCACGGTGCCCCGCGGCGTATCGCCCATGGCCACCTCCATTATGTAGGCGGTCATGGCCTGCATCGCCTCCAGAGGGTTCGCCGAAAGGTTGGGAATTCCCCCCGCGGCTATGGTAACAATCATCGTTTCGCCGATGGCCCGGGCAAAAGCCAGCAGGCCCGCCGCCACTATGCCGGAGAGGGCCGCCGGGACCACCACCCTTGTCGATACCTGGAACCGGTTCGCTCCCAGAGCGTAGGCCCCCTCCCGCAAGCCATTGGGCACCGCCCGCATGGCGTCCTCGCTCAGGGATACCACCATGGGAATGAGCATTATGCCCATGGCCAGGGACGCTCCAAGCGCGGTAAAGATGGTCTCCGAGTGGAAGATCGGCTTCACGATGGTGGGGGCAATGAAGCTGATGGCGAAAAAGCCGTACACAACAGTAGGGACGCCAGCAAGAACCTCCAGAGCCGGCTTTACCGTGGCGCGCAGGGCTTCCGGTGCATACTCGCTCAGGTATATGGCCGTCAATATTCCCAGCGGGAAGGCCACTGCCATTGCCATCCCCGCAATCAGCACCGTTGCAGAGAGCAGCGGCAGAGCGCCGAAGCTCTTGTTGGCAAAGAGCGGCCTCCACTCGGTGCCCGTTAAGAACTCGATGATGGATACGTCCCCAAAGAACGGAACCGCCTCCACCAGCAAGATGACGACGATGCCAACGGTGGTAACCACTGAAAGCACAGCGCATAAGAACAAGAACGCCATGATGGGAGCCTCCCGCAACCTGCGTCGCGGGCGCCGTCCCGTCCGCCAACTCCGTGGCGAAAAGCCCATGCTCGCCAGTTTCGTTGCGATGGCTTCTTATCCCTTCTGGTTCTCTCTCAAGTTTACCCGCTCCACTTTTCTTGCCATGACGTCGTGTGTCGCCCCAGCTGGAGACCTCCTAGTTGACTCGCTCGAGTGCTTCGGAGATGGGGGTGCCTGCTTCTATGGTGTTGAAGATGGACCCCGTCACCCCGTTGGCTACCCGGTCCTTGCCCCACTGGTACACCGACGCCGGCAGCGGTACGTATCCCACTTCCGTCACCAAGCTCGGCGCCTCGTTCAGGTAGAAGTCCACGAACGCTCGCACCTCAGGCCGGCTCTCCATCGCCCCCTTGTTCACGTAGATAAAGATGGGCCGCGCCAACGGCGCGTACTGTCCGTTCTCAACCGTCGCAGCCCCAGGCGCCACGCATTCGCCCGTGTCCGGGTTCTCCACCGACACCGCCTGCACCAGTGACCGGTACTGCTCCAGGTACGCCAGCCCAAAGTATCCTATGCCACCGGGCGTCCCGTTTACTCCGTTCGCTACCAACGGGTCCTCTTCTGTCGCTAGGTCCAGGTCTCCCCGGTGCGCTCCGGACTCTCCCATTATCGCTTCCGTGAAGTAGTCAAACGTACCAGACGACGTCGTCGGCCCATATATTCTCAACCGCAGATCAGGGAAGCTTGGGTCTACCTGGTTCCAGTTCGTGACCTTCCCTTCCGAGTCAGGCCCGAAGATGGTCTTCAACTGGTCTACCGTCAGACACGGCGTCCAGTCGTTGTCCGGACTCACCACCACCGACAACGCGTCAAACGCCACCGGCAATTCTATCAACTCAATCCCGTTCTCGGCGCATACGTCTACTTCCTTCTCCTGCTTCGCCGGACGGGACGCGTCCCACACCTCAATCGTCCCCTCCTGGCACATAGCCCGTCCGCCGGAACCCGTCCCCGTGGACGCTACGTTTACCCGTAACCCAGGGTTAGCCTTACTGAATTCCTCCGCCACCGCCTCGCTTATCGGGAATACCGTGCTCGATCCCGCTATCGCTATCGTCCCGCTCAGGGCCGTCGCCGCCGAGGCGGGGGTATCCCCGTCGTCGTCACTGCCGCCGCAGGCCGCAACGGCGACAACCCCTACCATTACAGCCATCGCCAAAACAATGTAGAACACGCTTCTCAAGGGCAAGACATTCATGCTGATAGACGCTCCTTCATTAGCTTTAGGAATCTCTGGAATAGAATACTGAAGGCAGCGGAAAGACCCTGTGTTAACGGACGGTTAACGTCCGGCGAACACCGGCTAAACAAAGTCAAATGAAGGATTCAAAGCAGGCAAACCGTTGTGTTTGCCATCCTGAGCGCAAAGAAGAATTCCGCTTGCCAGCAAGCAAGCGGAACACGAATAATAAGGGCCCAACCGGCCCCGCAAGAGTCAAAGATTCTAGGTAGACGTTACGACGACTGGGCGGCAGGAATTGTGAAGGCGAAGGTGCTTCCCCCTTCCTCTCGTCTGCTCACCCAGATCCGGCCGCCGTGAGATTGGACGATGTGCTTGGCGATAGCAAGCCCCAACCCCGTCCCACCCTGGTTCTGGGACCTGCCCGCCTTGTAGAAGCGCTCAAATACGTGGGGCATATCTTCCGGCGCGACCCCGATGCCCCGATCCGCCACCCGAACTTCCAGCCAACGCCCCTTATGCTCCAGGTCCACGTGGACCTCCCCGCCGGAGGGCGTGAACTTCACCGCATTCTCCACCAGATTGGAGAGGACCTGCTGCAACCGGCCCTCATCAGCCGTGGCTTCAACCACTGCACTCGCGTCGTCCATGGTTAGCGACACCCCCTTGGCCCGCGCCTGCTCCCCGTAAGTTTCCACCACCTCCGCAATGGCCCCACGCAGGTCAACCGGGGCGAGGTTAAGCTGGACCTCGCCGCTCTCCAAACGGGAGAGGTCCAACAGGTCCTGCACCAACGCCGACATCCTCTCGGCATTGTGGGAGATGCGGCCCAGGAATTGGCGCGCCGCTTCCGGGTCTTCCATAGCCCCGTCCTGCAGAGTTTCCGCCGAAGCTCTTACGGAAGCCAGCGGCGTTCGCAATTCGTGGGACACGTTCGCTACGAACTCCCGCCTGGTGGTCTCCACCCGCCGCAGCTGCGTCTGGTCGTGCAGCACCAGCAGCACCGACTCCCTTCCCTGGAGGGTCAGTGGCGTGGCTATCACGCTGAAGAACCGCCACTGCCGAGCCAACCGGAGTTCCAAAGTCTGCGGGGCCTTTGTTTGCCTGCTTCTCGACACCAGCTCGCTAAGCTCGTGGTCCCGCACCACCTCTATGAGCCGCTGGCCCACTTCAAACCCCGGCGGCAGGCCCAGAAACTCCCTAGCGGCGGGATTGACCAACGTGGTGTGCCCCTCGTGGTCCAGCAAGGCCACCCCATCGGTCATCGTTGCGAGTATCGTCGAAAGCTTGTCCCGCTCCTCGGAAAGCTCCGTCACTATGCCCTTCACGCTGTCGGCCATGGCGTTCAGCGCTTGGGCCAGTTCCCGGGTCTCCTCGACCCGACCGGTAGGCATCCGATGGTCCAAGTCTCCTTGGGAAAGCCGGCTGGCCGCGGCGGTCAGGAGACGCAGCGGCCCTGTCCTTCGCCGCACTCGGATGAGGGCCATGACGACGCAAAGGGCGAACACCGCGCCTCCTGTGAGCAGCACAGTGAGGACCGCCGCGCCCGCCGCCTCCTCCAACCGCGCCGCAAGGAAGACAGCGCCGCCCACCGTCACCGCCGCCGATAGGACGCCGCAGACCAGCAGGAAGCGCGCTTCAGCCCTCGATATGCCCATCATAGTTCAAACCCCCGGTAGCATATACATGTCGTGGGTGCGTTGTTGGCTAGGCGGACCAAGGG
>CAYNJI010000010.1:13857-16352 GCA_964397605.1 uncultured Dehalococcoidia bacterium
CCAGCAGGAAGCGCGCTTCAGCCCTCGATATGCCCATCATAGTTCAAACCCCCCGGTAGCATATACATGTCGTGGGTGCGTTGTTGGCTAGGCGGACCAAGGGGAAAAATCTATTCCTCAAACCGGTATCCCGTTCCCCGAACGGTAATGATGTGCCTGGGCACTCCCGGCTCCTTCTCTATCTTCTCCCGCAGCCACCGGATATGAACATCCACTGTTCGGGGATCACCAAAGAATTCCATGCCCCACACCTCGTCCAGCAACTCGTTTCGCGTATACGCCCGTCCGGGATGCCCCGCCAGAAACGCCAGCAGGTCGTACTCCTTTGGTCTCAGGTCCAGGGAGTTGCCGAAGATCCGGGCCGTGCGCGCCTCAAGGTTCAGGGTCAGACCACCAACGCTGATGCTCTTCGCATCCTCCGGCGGCCCCACGTCCATCTCTCGCCGCCTGATGAGAGCCCCCACCCGGGCCATCAGTTCCCGAATGCTGAAGGGTTTGGTCATATAATCGTCCGCCCCAAGCTCCAGACCCCCCACCTTGTCAATCTCCTGGTCTCGCGCCGTCAGTATAAGGATGGGCGTCGCCATCTCCCTCCGCACCATGCGGCAGACCTCCAGCCCGTCCAGTCCCGGCAGCATAATGTCCAGAATAATGACGTCGGGCTTCCGCTCGCGGGCCAGTTCCAGCGCCTCGTCTCCATCGAAGGCCTGAAGTACCCGGTATCCCTTCTTTGTCAGGTTATACGTGAGAACGTCCTGCAGCGAATCGTCATCCTCTACCACCAAGACCGTTCGCTTCACTACCTGCTGCATACAAAACCCCGGGAAGTAATCTCAGAAGCCACTACGTGAGCTAGAAGCGGCGGCGCTGGCCCCCGCAATCCGGCCAAACACGGACCCGGCCATCAGTCCGGCTCCACCTGGATAGTTGTGGTAGAAGAGGCCGCCCACTAATTCCCCGGCGGCGAATAGGCCTTGCATGGGCGTCCCCTCCGTGCTGAGAACTTGCGTCTGCTGGTTGATGCGAAGGCCCCCAAAGGTGAATGTGATGCCGCAGGTGACGGCGTAGCCCTGGTAGGGCGGCGTGTCTATGGGCAACGCCCAGTTGGACTTGGGAGGACTTATCCCAACCGTTCTTTTGCCGTCCAAGCGAGTTGGGTCGAACTCCCCCGCCTGAACCGCCTCGTTAAAGCCCATCACCGTTTCGACCAGCCCCTGAGGGTCGATGTCCAGGGCGTGGCCCAACTCTTCCAGAGTGTTCGCTTCCGCCATCGTGCATTGGGCAATCCGGTATTCGTCCCTCAGCAGATGCTTCACCTTACCGTCGAAAATCTGGAAGGCGGCGCGGCGCGGCTGGTTCATTATCTCCCTGCCGTACTTGGCATAAGTGTAGTTGCGGAGGTCCGCCCCCTCGTCCACGAACCGACTCCCTTCCACGTTCACCATGATGCCGAAGGGGTAGGAATGCTTCTGAAACAGGTCCGTAACGTTCCGGTCTCCAGTCGGCGGAGCGTTCAGGTCCCAAGCGACCGCGTGGCAGCCGCTCCAGTGCCCATAGGACTGGGCGCCCACTTCCAACGCCATGCGAATGCCGTCCCCCGTGTTGTAGGGCACGCCGCGCACCTTCACAAGCTCCCAGCCCGGACCCAGATAGCGGGTACGCATCTCAGCGTTGGCCTCGAAGCCGCCGCAAGCGAGCACCACCGACCGGGCGGCTACGTCTCGCATTCCCCCGGGGGTTTGCACCCTAACGCCGCACACTCCGCCGCGGTCGTCGGTCAGCAGCTTCATCCCTTTGGCTTCATACCAAACCTCTACCCCTCGTTCCTTCGCTATGGCGAAGAGCTGGTCGGATAGGCCCTTGCCCCCGCCTACGGCCTCCACCACCAAGCCCCCCCAGAAACGATGCTTGCCGTCCTGCATGAAGGACTGACGACCATAGAGTGGCACAAATCGAAGTCCCAAGCCCTGCAACCAACCGAGAGTGGGATGAGAACGACTCACCAGCGTTTGCGCCAGGGCGGGATCGCTCATCCCTTCCGTGACCCTCATCAAGTCGTCGTAGTATTGGGCTTCGGTATAACTGCCCACGTCCAACGACGTCTCTTCTTGGGCCGACATGTCCGGTATCAGCGCCTTAACGTCGTCCAGGCCCCGGTAGGCGCAGCGAATGGCGCCGCCGGTGAAGTAGGTGTTCCCTCCGCGGAAGTACTCCGGCGCCTTCTCCAAGACCAGCACGGAAGCACCCGCCTCCGCGGCGGAAAGGGCGGCGCAGAGGGCCGCGTTTCCAGCCCCCACCACCAGAACGTCGTAGTCCTTGGTCATAGCGCCTCCTTACAACTTTAGATGCTATGCCCCAGCCCCAAACGTGTCAATGCAAAGCGCAGAATCACCCTCTCCCTCCCGTGTCCTCGCGGATGCGGGGACCCATCTTCTCCCCTTCCCGTGTCCTCGCGGATGCGGGGACCCATCTTCTCCCCTTCCCGTGTCCTCGCG
>CAYNJI010000011.1:0-11873 GCA_964397605.1 uncultured Dehalococcoidia bacterium
CATCGGCCCCGCCACGATCAGCAGCAGGTCGCCCCTTGACGCTCCCATCGCCTCTGCCATCCCCTGAATCTCCTCCAGGGTAAGATGACGGGCGGCGGCGGAGCGGACTTGCTCCATAGTCAGGCTCTCCAGTCCCCCGTCTCCTTCTCCGATGGCGACAGTCACCAGCCCCCGCGCACCCCGGCTTCTGGCCTCGTCCGTCAACTGGTCCAGCTGCCGGCGAGAGTAACCAGCGCACCCCGGCGCCGCGAACCCCTTCACCACTCCCCCCGTCGACACCACGGAGCGAAATACTTGGAACCCAGTCTCTCCTGCCATCTCCGTCACGTCCGCAAGCTCCAGACCAAACCGCAAGTCTGGCTTGTCCGTGCCAAATCTGCTCATTGCGTCCCGGTAGTCCAGCCTGGGAAATGGCCTGGAAACCCGCTTCTCAGGTGTGATGCTCTCCACAATCTCGGTATACAACTCCAGGTCCAGCTGGGTGAACTCCGGCTGGCGGTCCGCTCGCAGGTCTTCGTCCCTGAAGCAGCGGGCAATCTGGAAGTATCGCTCAAAGCCCGATACCATCAGCAACTGCTTCAACTGCTGGGGAGACTGTGGCAGGGCATAGAAGCTGCCGTGATGAAGCCGGCTGGGCACCAGATAGTCCCTTGCCCCTTCCGGCGTGCTCTTGATGAGTATTGGCGTCTCGATTTCCAGGAATCCCCGGTGGTCGAGGAAGTCTCGTATGAATTTCACAACCTTATGCCGGAGAACTAGATTCCTCTTCATCCCCTCCCTTCTCAAGTCCAGGTACCGATAGCTCAACCGCAGTGCCTCGTCCACCTCTTGCTCCTCGTTGACGTAGAAGGGCGGCGTCTTTGATGGGTTCAGCACCTGCGTCCTGCTGGCGTGGACCTCCACGGCGCCCGTTGCGAGCGTGGGATTCTCCGTCCCCTCCGGCCGCTTCTCAACCCTTCCCGTGACGCTAACCACCCACTCCGCCCGGAGTTGCTCCGCCACAGCGTGGGCCTCCGGCGACGTGGCGGGATTCACCACCACCTGGGCAATACCGGACCTGTCGCGAAGGTCTATGAAGATAAGCCCGCCGTGATCGCGGCGCCGATGCACCCAACCGGAAAGGCTCACTTCGCTACCCACGCTGTCAAGGCCCAGTTCCCCACAAACAGTTCTTTCGCCCACGCATTCCTCCGTTATTCTTATTTGTCCATGGCATCCAGACGCCCGCCTTCGGGCGCAACTATCAATTCTAGACTACCCCGCCACTCCTATCAACGAAAGCACACGTACTACTTCAGAGCTAATGCAACGTCCGGCCCGCGCGTTACCTGCCATACCAACCCATGTCGAGTGTCATTCCCAGAGCAGCGCAGCGGAGTCGAGGAATCTCGCCGGGCTACGCTCCACGTCCCCTTTCCCCTTGGACCGGAAATCCCCCAACCGGCGGGACCAGCAGTCGGGAGAATTCCGCCGAGGCCGCGTTGTAGCCCCGTCCGCCTCCTTGGTGTTAAACTGGTGCATAATTCATCCTCAAGGAGGCCCTTGCGTGCCGCTATCCGTAGGAGAAAAAGCGCCCGACTTCACCCTCAAGGCCACTGACGGACAGGACGTTTCTCTCAGCAGCTTCCAGGGCAAGCAGAACGTCCTACTGGTCTTCTACTGCCGAAACAACACACCGGGTTGAAACCGCCAGCTGCAGGCCCTGCGGGACGACAGGGCTGAGTTCGACGCAGCCAATGCAGCCATCCTGGCCGTCAACCCCGCTTCCGTGAAGTCGCATCAAAACTATAGAGAGAAGTTCGACCTTCCTTTTCCTCTCCTCGCCGACGCCGACCGCTCCGTTTCCAACGCCTATCACGCCGTCAAGGCCAACGGCAAGAGCATCGAGCGAACGGTGCTCATCATCGACATCGATGGTGTAATTCGCTACCTAAAGCGCGGAATGCCTAAGGACAGCGAGCTTCTAGAAGCCCTCCATGAGCTGGAATCCTAGTCCCCTGCGGGCTTTCCCCAGGTGAAGCAGCCGCATCCCTCCCCAATCCTTGACCGGCCCTCAACAGTAACGAGGCAGCAGTAAGCCGTTGATTCCCATTGGCGACATAGGTCTTCAGCGCAAGACCATCCCCTTGATTACTTACAGCCTCATAGGCGTCAACGCGCTGGTGTTCCTCTACGAGCTCCTGCTAGGCGGCTCCCTCTTTTTCACCGATTCCATAGACGTCAGCCGCTTCTTCCTCCAATGGGGTCTCATACCCAGCGAATTGACGGGCGGCCCTGAGCTCACCGAATGGTCCTTCTTAGTCAGAGAAGGCCGCAACGTCAGCATCGCCTCCGTCGACGTCGCTTCTCCTATTCCCACGTGGGGTACGGCCTTCACCTCCATGTTCATCCACGGCGGTTGGCTGCATCTCCTGGGCAACATGCTCTACCTTTGGGTCTTCGGCCGCAACATCGAAGACCGGTTCGGCCACTTGACCTTCCTGCTCTTCTACCTGGGCGCGGGACTCGCCGCCGTTTGGACCCACACCGCCCTAAACATGGAGTCTCAGGCCCCACTGGTGGGAGCCAGCGGAGCCATCGCCGGCGTTACCGGCGCGTATATTGTTCTCTTCCCCTTTAGCCGTATACGGACCCTCGTCATCTTCCTGTTCATCATGACGATAGACATGCCCGCCATTCTAGTCCTGGGATTCTGGTTCATCCTCCAACTATTCCAGGGCTTGGGTCAGTTCGGCGCGTGGGACGCCGGCGTAGCCTACTGGGCCCACGTGGGGGGCTTCGTCGCTGGGATACTCTGCGGCATCCTCTACAAGCTTATCCGGCGAGAGCCACTGATGCCCGGCCGGACGACGCCCCAGGACCGGCGCAACCCCTGGGACCGCTTCCCTCCCAACTACCGTTAGCCTACCCCGGCCCTCGTCCCACTTCTGTGATGTTCCGAGTCCCTTGAGGAATCTCGTCGTCCTACGCCCCGCATCCCTCTTCCTAACCCCACGCAATTGACACCCTTACAGGCCCATACTAAAATCGCCCCATCCTGAACCGCCCCGCACACCTCCAACTAAGCAGCCCAATCACCTCAGAAGGAACCGGAAACCTTCACACACAAGGAAATTTATTGGCTCCCCAACCCAACAACAACCCTCCCCACAGTCCCAGGGTTCCAGACGTTGTCATAGACCGCCTGCCACAATACGTTCGCGTCTTGCACACCCTTATGGACTCCGGCGTCGAGGTGGTCAGTTCCCAGCAGCTCGGCCGGCATCTTCAGGTGACTCCCGCACAAATTCGCAAAGACCTCAGCTATCTAGGACGCTTTGGCAAGCAGGGCAGAGGCTACGACGTTCGCTATCTCGCGTCCGAACTGAAGCAGATCCTCGGCCTCAACCGGCGCTGGAACGTCTGCCTCATCGGTGTAGGCAGACTTGGAAGGGCCATCCTTAGCTACCCCGGCTTTGCTCCGGAAGGCTTCGAAATCGTGGCTGCCTTCGATACCGACGGCGACGTTGTGGGAACAACCCTGAGGGATCTAAAGGTCCAGCCTATGGAAGAGTTGGGCGAAACGGTGGCCCGGCTGAACATCAGCATCGGCGTCATCGCCGTTCCCAGCGACGTGGCTCAAGAGGTTATGAGGCTGCTCACGGAGTGTGGCGTCGAGGCCATCCTCAACTACGCTCCCATCTACCCCCACGTGCCGGAGCGAGTGCGTGTCCGAAACGTGGACCCCGTCCTCTCTCTGCAGTCCATGACCTACTACCTGACACGCCGCAATAGCGACAGTTAGCCGACCCTGGGTTAATCTCCCCGCTGGGCCCTAGCTCGGCTCCTGCGGCGACGGGCCACCGCCACCCGCACCGATGCTCTCCTGAGCTGGACCAACGCCTGTTCCAGGTCCACGTCGGCGGACCGCATGGCTATGCGTTCCCGGGCCTGCTCCATCGCCGCCAGCGCCCGCTCCTCGTCAATGTCCTCCGACCGCTCCGCAGCATCCGCGAGTATGCTGATGCCATTCTCCATGACTTCCAGGAACCCGCCCGTAACCGCCAGGAAGGTCTCCACACCATCCTTCCGAACCATCAGTTCACCCGGCTGCAGCATCGTCATCAAGGCGGCGTGATGGGGCAAAATCCCCAAATCCCCCTCCGTTCCGGGGGCCACCAGCACCTCCACCTCGTCCGAGTAGACGACTTGTTCAGCAGTGATTATTTCCAATCGAATCGTAGCCATGACCGCTAGCCTTCCTACGAACTAGACCCGCCGGCGTTAGCCAGCACTTCGTCGATTGTGCCTTGCATGTAGAACGCCTGCGTAGGCACCTCATCATGCTTGCCTTCCAGTATCTCCTTGAACCCTCGCACCGTCTCGCGCACGGGCACGTACTTGCCGGAGATGCCGGTGAACGTCTCCGCAACGAAGAACGGCTGGGTCAGGAAGCGTTGTATCTTTCGGGCGCGGTCCACGGTGAGCTTGTCCTCCTCGGAAAGCTCTTCCACGCCCAGAATTGCGATGATGTCCTGCAGGTCTCGATACCGCTGCAGCACCTCGATGACGCCCCTGGCCACTCCGTAGTGCTCCTCGCCTACGATGTCGGGCTCAAGCACCCGGGAGAACGACGCCAGCGGGTCCACGGCGGGATAGAGACCCTGGGCCGCCAGCGCTCGCTCTAGGGCCACCACCGCGTCCAGGTGGCCGAAAGTCGTCGCGATGCCGGGGTCTGTGTAGTCGTCCGCGGGCACGTAGATGGCCTGGAATGACGTAATAGACCCCTTATTGGTCGATGTAATCCGCTCTTGAAGCGCCCCCATCTCCGTTGCCAGCGTTGGCTGATAACCCACCGCCGACGGCATCCTTCCCAGCAGGGCGGAAACCTCCATCCCCGCCAGAATGTACCGGTAAATGTTGTCGATGAACAACAGAACGTCCCGGTTCTCCTCGTCTCTGAAATACTCGGCCATCGTCAGTCCGGTCAACCCGATTCGCGCCCGAACGCCCGGCGGTTCGTTCATCTGGCCGAAGACCATCACGGTCTTATCCATCACGTTGGCCGCTTGCATCTCCCTCCAGAGGTCGTTGCCCTCCCGGGAGCGCTCTCCCACGCCGGAGAAAACCGACACGCCGCTATGCTCAGCTGCAATGTTTCGTATAAGTTCCTGGATGATGACGGTCTTGCCCACGCCCGCGCCACCGTAGGCCCCAATCTTCCCGCCCTTGACGAAGGGCGTTACCAGGTCAAAGACCTTAATCCCCGTCTCCAGCACTTCTTGGGTGCTCAACTGCTCGGCGAAAGACGGCGGCGGACGGTGGATCGGCCAATGTTCCCGCGCTTCCACCGGACCAAGGTTGTCCAACGGCTCCCCTATCACGTTGAACAGGCGGCCCAGGGTTTCCTGGCCCACCGGCACCGGAATCGCACTGCCGCTGTCTTCCGCCTCCACGCCCCGGGCCAGACCTTCTGTCGGCCCCAGGGCTAGGCACCGCACCCAGTTGTTGCCCACGTGCTGCTCCACCTCCAACACAAGCTTCTCGCCGTTGTTGTCGATGGTCAAGGCGTTGTACAGGGCCGGAAGCTCGTCCGGGGGAAACTCCACGTCAACCACTGTTCCTATAACCTGAACTACACTTCCTTTAGCCACATTGGTCCTCTCTTTCCGCGCTCTCTCAGATGCTAGCGGTCGTCAGCCTTCCAGGCTGACCGCGCCGCCTATGATGTCCAGAAGTTCCGCGGTAATGCTGTCCTGCCGCGCCTTGTTTAGCTCTAGCGTTAGGTCTCCCACCATCTCGTTGGCGTTGTCCGTAGCATTCCTCATCGCCACCATCCGCGCCGACTGCTCGCTGGCGTTTAGCTCCAACATGGAGTGGTAAACCTCCATCTCTACAAAACGGGGAAGGAGCAGTTCCAGCACCGCCCTCGGATTCGGCTCGTAGATGTAGCCAACCCTCGATTCGGCCGGTAGATCCGACGGTTCGATGGGCAGCAAGCGGCTTATCTTGGGACTCTGGGACGTGAGCGTAACGAACTCCGGGTAGGCCAGATAGACCTCGTCCACTTCCCCTTCGTTGTAGTCGTTCAGAATGATTTGGACTATTGGCAGAATCTCCGACATCGGCGGCCGGTCGCCCAGATTAACGAACACCGCCTGAACGTCCTGCCCGGTCCTTACGACGAAGTCTCGGCCCTTCCGCCCAACCACAACTATCCGCACCGGTGTAGGCCGCTTCTCCACAATGAACTGCGCAACGGCTCGGTTCAAGTTCCCGTGCAGCCCGCCACACAAACCTCGGTCCGGCGTCATGTACAGCATGGTGACACGATTCACCGGCCTCTGCGTCAGCAGCGGGTGAATCTCTTCCGTATCCTGCCCCTGAGCCTTCAGGTCGGAAATAACCTGCTGAATCTTTTCGGCGTAGGGCCGCCCTGCCAACACCGCGCTCTGGGCGCGCCTCATCTTGGAGGCCGCTATCATCTCCATCGCGTGGGTCACCTTCGCCGTGTTCTCTATGCTGCGAATTCGCCTCCGCAGCTGTCTCAAATTTGGCATCTTAGTCTCTCGCCAACTTCTTCATTAGCCGTTAGGACGCCGCGAAGGTCGCTTTGAACTCTTCCAGCGCCTTCTTCAGGACCTCTTCTATCTCCGGCGTTATGTCACCTGCCTCCGTGATCTGCCCCTCCATCTCCGGGTTAGCCGTCTCCATGTACCGCCGCAGCTGTTCCTCGAAAGCCCGGCACCGAGGAATAGGCACCTCGTCCAGATAACCGTTGTTAAGAGCATAAAAAATGACGGCCTGTTTGCCCATGGAGAGCGGCTGGTACTGGGGCTGCTTCAGAATCTCGATGCTCCGCTGGCCCCGCTCCAACTGTGCACGCGTCTCCCTGTCCAGGTCCGCCGTGCCGAACTGGGCGAAAGTCGCCAGCTCGCTGTACTGGGCCAGGTCCAGACGCAGCCTGCCCGCCACCCGGCGGATCGCCCTGGTTTGCGCCGCGCCGCCCACTCGCGAAACGGAAAGTCCCACGTTGACGGCAGGGCGGATACCTGCGTTGAATGCCTCCGGCTCCAGGTATATCTGTCCGTCCGTGATTGAAATAACGTTGGTTGGGATGTATGCCGAAACGTCTCCCGCCTGCGTTTCGATAACGGGTAGGGCCGTCAACGACCCACCGCCGAATTCATCGGCAAGTTTCGCCGCCCGTTCCAACAAGCGGCTGTGCAAATAGAACACGTCTCCCGGGTAGGCCTCCCGTCCAGGAGGTCTCCTCAGCAGCAGCGACATCTGGCGATATGCCCAGGCATGCTTCGTCAGGTCGTCGTAGATAATCAGCGCCTCCCGTCCCGTCTCCATGAACTCCTCGCCTATGGCGCAGCCGGCGTAGGGCGCAATGTACTGGAGCGGCGCCGGGTCGGAGGCGTTGGCAGCCACAACCACCGTGTGCTCCATCGCCCCGTGCTCCTCCAGTATGGACACCACCTGGGCCACCTTCCCCTGCTTCTGCCCAATAGCAACGTAGATGCAGGTTAGGTTCTGGCCCTTCTGGTTGATTATCGCATCCAGGGCTATGGCTGACTTTCCCGTCGATCGGTCGCCGATAATCAGCTCCCGCTGGCCCCGGCCTATGGGAATCATCGCATCGATGGCCTTGATTCCCGTCTGCACCGGCGTATCTACCGACTGACGGACGACCACGTTCGGCGCAATACGCTCGATGGGCCTGACCTTCGTCGTTCGGATAGGTCCTTTCCCGTCCAACGGGCGTCCCAGCGCGTCTACCACCCGGCCGATGAGTTCGTCCCCCACCGGCACTTCGATGATGCGTCCCGTGGAACGGACCGTGTCCCCCTGTTTGACCGCGTTGGCGTCCCCCATGATGGCGGCGCCCACCGTGTCCTCTTCCAGGTTCAACGCCAGCCCCAGCACTCCTTCCGGAAACTCCAGGAGCTCGCTGTACTGCGCCCCTTGAAGACCCTGAATGCGGGCGATGCCGTCTCCTGCTTCCACCACAGTGCCCACGTCCACCATGCGGAGTTCACCCTGAAACTCCTCTATCTGGCGCCTAATTACCGAAACAATGTCTGAACCACGGGTGGTCATCTATCAGCCTCCTGCCGCGTCATCGTCTCTACGATATGACGCGGGTTCGTATCTTCCTTCTCTAAATCTTCAAGCCTACCCCGTCATCGGGGCGCTTTCTAACTCTTCTCGCAAACCCTCTAGTTTGGTGCGCGTACTTCCGTCCAGAAGCTTGTCCCCGATGCGCAGCACCAGCCCGCCAAGGATGGCCGGGTCCACGTGGTCTTCCAGCACAACCTTCTTATTGGTCATCACCTGCACATAGCGAGAAATCCTGCTGCGCTCCCGTTTTCTCAGGGGTATCGCCGAATACACCGTCACCCTCTCCACGCCGCGCCGCACGTCCAGCAACCCCTGGAACTCCGACTCCACCTCGGCGGCCATGTCCGGTGTTCCCTGGGAGACCATCACGAACAACAGATTCCGGGCCAGCGGGTTCACACGACGCCCTAATACCTCTCGGATGACCTCTACTTTCTTATCGAAAGGCACCTTGGCGTGCTTCAGGAAGACCCTGAACTCCTCATCGGCCAAGGCTGTTGCGATGATCCGCAAGTCCTTTGCCCAGGAATCCAGCGTCTTCTCTACCTGCTTAGGTTCTACCGCCGTGGCCAACTCGTAGATGGCTTGGGCGTACCTCTTTGCTCTGCGATTTCCAGCCATAGGCCCTGCCTAGCCCCTCCCTACTTCCTGTCCTTCTTCCAGTACCTGAACAATCAATTCCCGGTGCGCTCTGGCATCCAACGACTGACCGATTACACGCTCCGCCGCCTGGATCGCCAGCACGGCGAAGTGACGCTTCACTTCTTCCACGGCGCCGTCTCGCTCCTGCTGGATCTCCTGCCGCGCGCGGGCTATGAAGGCTTCCGCCTCTTCCCGCGCCTTGGCCATCTCATCCTCTCGGAACTTCTCCGCCAGCGCTCGCGCCTGCTCCAGCAGCTTCTGCCCCTCTCGGCGGGCCTCCTGCAGATGCTCCTGGGTTCTCGCCTCCGATTCCGCGGCCTGCTGCTTCGCCTGCTCCGCTGCCTCCAGACTCTCCCGAATCCGCTCGGATCGCTGATCCAGCATCTTCAGTATAGGCTTGTAGGCAAAGAAATACAGGATAACCAGCAGGATGGCGAAGTTAACCAGAAAGACCAGTAGGCTAGGTAAGTTAAAACCTAACTCTTCCAAGGGTTACCTCTCTTCCCATCCAACCTTCGTCAGCCCTGTTGCTAGGCTACGAAGATTATGATGACAGACACGATGAGAGCGTAGATTCCAAGCGCCTCAGCGAAGGCGATCGCCAGAATCATGTTCTGCAAAATTGCTCCCCTCGCCTCCGGGTTCCGACCAATGGCGCTCATGGCTGCCGCCCCAAGAATGCCTATTCCTATTCCTGGGCCCAACATCCCCAATCCAATGGCCAATCCAGTGGCTATGGCCTTGGCCCCGGCGTCGCTCAACGCCTCCTGGGCCCCTATCGACATCAAGACCTCTAATCCAAGCATGGGTCCTCCTCACGCAGTAATATTAGTTGTTTAATCCTGAAGGCTTGCGTAGATTACAAAAACGCCGGCCAGAGTCCCCAGCGTAGCCGCTAGGGTCACTATCACAAATATCAGTATCAATATATCCATCTCTCTCCTCCGTGCACAACTTTCACTCTCGGTACTCCCTCCGGGCCTTCCTTGTACTTAGTCATCGTGATGAGATATGGCTAATGTGGCGAAGGTCAGCGTTAGACCCGCAAAGATCATGGCCTGTATTAACCCCACCAGTAACTCCAGCCCATAAAAGGGTACGCTGAATACGAACGGCACCAGAAAGGCTGAAACCAGTATCAGCAGCTTTCCCGCCAGCATGTTTCCGAACAGCCTGAAGGTGAAACTCACCACCCGGATGATCTCGCTCAAACCCTCAAGAATGCCCACAAACAGGTCGATTGGCCCGTTGAAAAACCGGCTGGGACCCTTGATAAGCGTCTTGACTCTGATGAATTTGGCCAGATACCCGAAGCCCAGCCTTCTCAGACCCCATATCTCTACAAATAGGAAGGCAACTATCGCCAGAGCCAGCGGCATGTTCACGTCCGTGCCGGCGGGCCGAAGCAGATCGATGCGCGGCGTATTTCCCTTCTCAACGTGCTCCGCTATCAGCATCCCTTGGGACTTTAAGGCCTCTAACTTTACCTTTTCCCCCACGGCGCCCGCCGCGAAGCAGGGCGCCGGCGAGCAGCCTTTGGCCAGTTCTTCTTCCACCTTGGACTCCGGCTCCAGGTGGAAGACCGTGCCGTCCTTTAGCGTGAACTCGCTATGGCCGACGCTTGTGATGGTCCCGTGAAGGTGCATTGCCTCATCTTCTTCCGCCTTCTCAATGTAAGCGGCATTCGCATCCTCCGAAGAGTTGAAGCCTAGAGACGGGTAGATCGGCAGCAGACCCATCCATGCGTTGAACAGCACGAATAGGAAAATCGTTGCGATGATGGGGAAAAAGGCCCGCGCGACTCCCTTGCCGGAAACCCCTTCCACGAAGTTCATCAGCCCCTCCACCATCACCTCCACGAACCCTTGAAGCCGTCCGGGCACAAGGCTCTTGCGGGAGGCGGCCACCACGAATATCACAATCAGGATTATCGTAGTAAGCCAGGAAGAAAGCATCGAGTTGGTGATGGCAAAGCCGGTGAACCCCAGATTGCCGCCCCTCGCCGAAATCTCCCGCTTTTCCGCCGGGAACACCGCTGAAGCGGGCAGATGCACTTCCGGCTCTTTGACAATGGTACTGGTGCCGAATAACTCCGACCCAACGGCCCCAACCACAAACCCGAATATCAGCAGCGCCAAGAGGCTCAGACCGGCCCCTATTATTAACGACTTTGCCAACGGGGACTTGGGCATTAACGCCCCTTCTGCTCCCCATTAGACCCATCTTGAGACGAATCCTGTAGAAATGGGGCCATCAATTTGTACATACCGTAAAAAGCTGTTACCACTCCCAGCAATGTCCCAGTGAGCAAAAATATGGGTGAGGTTTCAAACTTCCTGTCCAGCCACAACCCAGCAAGCACTCCGAGAACAATGCACACTGCTACGAACCACCCCAACCCCACCATCTGCATAGCCAAGCGCCAACCGGACATACGCTACCTTCAAAACTTCGTGAACTTTATCACTAGCGATATTCAAAGTCAACAAGAGCGCCGGAGCCGGAGCTTCGCCGGATTCCCGTCGGAATCACCTACTCCTTTGGCTTCTCCTTCGCCTGACCCTTACCGAAATCTTCCAGGTCCAGGGTGTTGATGAAGTCCGTGAAGGCAGACATACGCTGCAACTCTTCCTCCCGCACCTTCGTTGGCTTGTCCTCGTCTACCGAAGAATCATCACTCACAATGGGGCGGCCCGTGTCCGCATCCAGGTGAATGCCAGCCTTCTCCAAGACGTTGTCTTCTGCGTAGATGGGCACCTGCGCCCGCACCGCCAACGCTATAGCGTCGCTCGGGCGAGAATCCACCTCTACCTTCTTCCCATCCATGGACACGCCTATCTTGGCAAAAAACGTGTCGTTCTTCAGGTCATCTATGCGAATATAACTAATCTCGGCGCCCAAGTTGTCGATAACCGACTGCAGCAGGTCGTGGGTCAAAGGGCGCGGCACCGAGATCCCCTGAAGCTTGACCGCAATGGCGTCGGCCTCCGCTGGCCCAATCCAGATGGGCAGGTGTCTGTCAGATTCCATTTCCTTCAAGATGACTACCCGCTGGTAGTTCATCAGGCTGACTCGAATGCTATCTACGGTCATCTCCTGCATGGACACTCACCTCCTGCCTCGAC
>CAYNJI010000011.1:11883-15009 GCA_964397605.1 uncultured Dehalococcoidia bacterium
TGCCTCGACTAATGCTAATTCTAGGATTCAGCTTCGAGAAGTGTCAAGCTAATCCCACCACTCCAAAATCAGCCCCTTGGCCCCGCCGCCATCCAAATCGTCCTAGAAACGTTGCATCTGCGGAAACGTCCCCATCTCTGCCAACCAGCCCGTGCGCTGCGCTAGGGCTTCCGCCTCCCCAGGTTGAAGCAGATCCACCAACTCCTTAACCGGACCTTGATGCATGGAAATATCCTTGAGAAAACCCTCCATCGCCTCTACCGATTCCGGCTCCAGTTCCTCTCCCCAGAAATCCCAGATCACCGTCCGCAGCGTAAACGCCTTATTGAACGTCAACCCGTGGTCTATCCCCCAGACCCGTCCGTCCAGTCCCTTGATGCAGTGGACGGCCTTCCGATCGGCGTTGTTCGCTATGATGTCGAAGCAGGCGATGGTCTTCAACTCCCTCCGGTGGGACCGCCGAAGCTCCCGGTACGTGACCTCCGGTTCGTGTTCCACGAACCTCTGCATCGATCCTACGCCGTAAGGCCCCTCCCGGATCACCGTTTCCGGTATGAACTCCCACCCCAGAATCTGGCTGAACAAGTATGCGGCGCACTCCCGCTTGTACAACGTCCCAGATTCGAAGTCCCACAGAGGTATCTCGCCTTTCCTGGGCTTGTAGATGGCCCGCATCTCCCGCCCGCCTTCGTCCCGCAGCTTGGCCAGGAACGTGTAGTTAGAACCAACCGGCGCGAGAATGCAGGAGACCACCTCCCCTTCTCGTAGCAGGCGTGACTGCTCGGTCTCATCCCCTAGAATTAGGGAAGGTTCCCCCGGATGTTCAGGGGTGCAGCGACTGGTGGCCATTGGAGCGAACGCACATGTGCCCTTCCGGGTTGATAGCAAGGCCGCAAAGCACGCATCGAGGCCTGCCGGCGGCACAAACTTCCAGGGCTTCTTTGGACAGCCTTAACGCCATCTCTTGAGGCACCCAGAAGCACAGGTCCGGCGTGTCTTGCCCTACCGCCTCCCGGTCGTGTACCAAAAATAGGAACGAGTTGACGTCGGCGTCATGACCCATGGAAAGACTGCCAACCTTGAATTCCAGTCTCACGTAGCCGCCATCATACGGAGGTTCTGCCTCCCGGCGTTCTCCCCTCCTCCTGCCCTGCCTCGGCCCCTCCTGGTCAATCTCCTCAATATAGACGGCCAACTGCTGAAGCTGCTCCTTCTCTAGCCAAAGCTGTGCAAACGCCGCCCCCGACTCCAAGAGAAGGCGGAACGTGCGCTTGCCCGGCTCGCCCAACGCCTCCACGCTGATGCTGGTTACGGTGCCAAAGTTGTTGTTCGCTTCAAAGGGCGGCATTCCCTATCTTCCCCACTATTCATTAACCTTTGGACTTGAAACTGAGGTCCCTCATGCTGGGAACTGAAGATCCTCGTGCTTGTGGCTGTGCCGGAATGCGACTCTTACTCCCCGCAAATCCGGCCCACCTATCTTAAATGCTAGCCTTGACCATGACAAGAAGGGGTTTCGATAGCCCAATGTCCTTCTGCCCGCCCGTACTGAATCTACCCAACATCCCTCCCATTCGTAGGGGCGTCCCTCGTGGGCGCCCTTTCTCATCATGACCCCCACTTTGTCATCACTATGAGAATAGACTGCAATTATGCTGTTCTAGCCCACGCCGTTATCGATCCGTTGGGTCGGTCCCAGAACCGCGCTTCCTCTCCCACTGGCAAGGGCGGGCTTCAAACCCGCCCTCTCGCCCAACCTCCCATCCATTTCCATCCCCTTTTGTGGCCCTCCCAGGCCCCTTCCGATTCCGATGCCCCGCCATGACTCCCATCCCTTACACCATACTATGCCTTTACCAAGACGCGTCCGCTGGTATACTACCGTCGCGCTCCCTCCGTAGAGTTTTCGTTCCGCAACGTGGCTCTATTCGAACAAGACTTTCTTGGAGAATATCACCATGCCCAAAGTTAGATTCGGCGTCCAAACAGGTCAGCAGGAAACGACTTGGCCTCAATTGAGGGAAACCTGGCTGGAGCTGGAGGAGCTTGGCTTCGACGACCTCTGGGTCTACGACCACTATCTGCCCACGGGGACCACCCTGGAAGACGGCGATGTCACCGACGCCTGGAGCCTCTTGGCAGCCCTCTCTCAGGTGGTGAAACGACCCCGCCTCGGCACTCTCGTCACCAGCGCCACCTTCCGGCACCCCGCCGCCCTAGCCAAAATTGCCGCCACCGTGGACCACACCAGCGCGGGCCGTGTCGTCTTGGGCCTGGGCGCAGGCTGGCACCGCCCCGAGCATCACGCCTACGACATCCCCTTCCCCGGCATCGGCGAACGCATCCGCCGCCTGGAAGAGACCATCCGCGTCATCCGTCTCCTCTGGACCGAGGACCGGGCCGACTTTCATGGTAGGTACTACCAGCTCCGCAACGCCCCCTTCCAACCCAAGCCTATCCAGAAGCCTCACCCGCCCATCCTCGTCGGCGGAGCGGGTGAAAAGCTCACCCTTCCCCTGGTGGCACGAGTCGCCGACGACTGGAATTGGAACATCACAGGTACGCCCGACGACTACAGACACAAACTCAAAATCCTCCACAACCACTGCCGCAAAGCCGGTCGAGACCCAAGCGAAATCTCCCTTTCTCTCAACATGGACTTCCTCATCAGCGAAGACCCCGCGCGAATCGCCTCGGCCCTCAGCGTCAACGCCAATACCGGCGGCGTCTCCGTCGCTGAAGCCCAGAAGAACATCCTCGTGGGCAATCCGGACCAGGTGCGCCAACGTCTCGAAGCCTTCCTCGACCTGGGTGTGACCACCTTCATGTTCAGCCTTCGCGCGCCCTTCGACGCCGCCGGCACGTCGGCCCTGCCAGACCTCGACCAACGCGCCCTCCGCTACCACACCACCATGGACGACGTTCGGCGCATGGCCAAAGAGGTCCTGCCACCCCTCCGTCGCAAGCTCTCCCAATCGCAAAAAGGAGCAAACTAATGCAGCAAGAAAACAAACTTCTGCCACTCCCCGAAGACTGGCAGCGCGCCTTGGCCGTAGCGGCCCACCCCGACGACCTCGAATACGGCGCGGCCAGCGCCATCGCCCGCTGGACCGCCCAGGGTAAGGA
>CAYNJI010000012.1:0-14370 GCA_964397605.1 uncultured Dehalococcoidia bacterium
CCTCAAGACTGGCTCGACAACGCCGACGAAGGCGGCATGGAGACTGTCTTCCTCTTCCCCACCGTCCTACTCGGCTATTCCGGCATCCGAGACCCCGACTATCAGGTAGCTCTGGGCAAGGGCTACAACAACTACGTCTACGAAGAGTGGCTCCGGTTCAGCCCGCGCTTGAAGTCCGTAGCCATGGTGCCTCTCAAGGATATCGAAGAGTCAGTTAAAGAGATGCGGCGCTGTGTAGAAGAATTAGGCTATTCCGGCATCTTCGTCGGAGCCACTGGCGCCGGACTCTTGGGCGACCGCCGCTTCGACCCTCTCTACGCCGAGGCTGAACGGCTGGGCACGACCATAGCCGTTCACGGCGGCCACGCCACCGCCGAGTACAACAACTACACCAAGTTCATCCAGAGCCACACCATAGGCTTCCCAGTTTCCAACATGATTCAGATGATGCACATGACCTACGAAGGCGTCTTCGAAAAGTTCCCCAACCTTAAAGTTGGCTATCTTGAAGGCGGCTGCAGCTGGGTTCCAGGAATGCTCGACCGCATGGACGAGGAGTGGGAAAAGCGAGGCTGGTTCGAAACCCCCAACTGTAAGAAGGAACCCAGCGAATACATCAAGAGCGGCAACGTGTTTATCCACGCTGAACCTAGCGAAAAGCTGATTCCCGACGTTATACGTCTAATGGGCAGCAACCGCCTCTTCTACGCCTCGGACTGGCCCCACTGGGACCATGAATACCCCGAAAGCCTCTACAGCATCTGGAACCGCACCGACCTTTCAGAGGCGGACAAGAAAGCCATCCTGCGCGACAACGCCCTGGAAATGTACAACCTACAAGACTAACCCAGGCCGACGCCCTCTACCCACAACCCCCACGAGCAACGCTCGTCGTCGCAGTAGACCATTTCCACGGAGGGCCTTTCCCCTGCACCCGTAGAGGCCGTTCGGGAACCGCGCCCTCCCCCTCCTGCCGCCTCACCCAACCGGAGGCCCAACCACCACCGCTCTCCCACGTAGGGGCGACCCTTGTGGTCACCCGTCTTTACGCCAACGCGACCCTCCAACCCTCCCCGCCTACTTCCCCCGTCAATACCACCCGTATGTAACGTCCGCCCGCAGCGCCCACGCATCCTGCCCAACCTCATGCATCGCCGAGCCTAACCCGGACATCCGCCGGGTCCACTCCTCAGCGTCTACCCGATGCCACATCCCATGCCCCGGAAACACCCACTCCACCGACAGCACGGCAATCCGGCCCATCGTATCCGCCAACGCCGACCACGAATAAAACGTCTGCTCAGGGAAAACGTCAAACTCTCCCCTTCGATGGTTCCAATGGAGAGTATCCCCCGTGAACAACAGCCGGTCGTCCACGTGATACAAAACATGCCCCTCCGTGTGTCCCGGTGCCGGAATCGATGCCACGCCCGTAGATACGACGGTCACGCCATCCCCGGCGGTCACGTCCGTCGCATAAGGCGCCGCGTCCGCGTCCGCGTCCCCAATCCAAACCCTTGCCTTGTACCGCTCCGCCCAACGGTCCGCGTCCGCCACGTCGTCGCGGTGGCTCAACAGCACGTGGGCGACGCCGCCCAAACCGTCGACGCTCTCCGCGAGGCGCCGACCAAACCGCGGCGAGTCGACCATCAGATTGCCTTCAGGACGCGCCACCAAGTAAGAGTGCGCTCCGAAGGACGAAAGCGCGTTGTTGCCCAGCGCGAACACCCCATACGTCAACTGGTATGGAAACGCCCCCGCCGGCTCCCAACGTTGTTCAAGATTCCCTATCGACTTGGTCGGACAGGCAATCGCGGCGCGCCAAAGTGACGCTTCTTCCCTCTCCCCAACCGGCTGATGGGCCACAAAAGACCGCCCCTCAGCATCCATCCCAATCAGATCTGGAGCCCAATTACGAGCCACGTCGCACCGAATGCACCGCGTATCGACGAACCAACGCCCAGACGCATTGTTCGGATGAATCAAATCTACTCTAGCGATAACTCACTTCCACCATGCCATTACCATGCGCGCGCCCCCCATGTCATTCTGAGCGCAGCAAAGAATCTCGTTACCCCAACCCTCGCGCCCTTCAGTCCAAAAACGGAAAACTCCGCCGCCAGTCTATGTACTCGGCCACTCCGCTGGCGATGTTGTACTTGGGCCGGAACCCCAGGGCATGCAGACGGCTAACCTCCATGTATCCCTGATCCGGTGAAGTGCCCTTCCCGTCGGCGCCGGGGCCGGTAAACTCCACAGAAGGCTCGGCCCGTCGAAAGGCGTCCATCAGACCCTCCAGAGAAGTCCGCTCGCCCTGGGTAATATTGTACATACTATGCTCTAGAATAGGCGCGTCCAACACCGTCGCTATAGCCTCGGCTTTGTCCGTAGCGAACATCCAGTCGCCGCCCCCGACATCCGTTGGCACGTTTATTGGCTCTCCCCGCACCACACTTCGAGTCCAGTCGTACAACATCCCCATCTTGATGCGATAGTCCGTGGCCCGCTCCATCGGGCCGTAGGGCGAAGACAACCGCACCGAGACCGTCTCAAGGTCGTGTAGCTCCCCGTACCGCTTGGTGATGCCCTCCGACGCGAACTTGGTAACGCCATAGAAGGACGTTGGCGCCAGGGGCATATCTTCCGTCAAGGCCTTGCCGGGAGCGCCCTGTCCCCGATAAACGCCGCCGGAACTCACGTAGAGAAACCGCTTTGCCGAAATTCTACGCGCCATCTCCAGCAGGTTAATGGTACAGCCTACGTTAACGTCGATAATCCGCTTGCTGTCGTCCCTCTCCGTCTCTGGGAGCGTGGAGGTATAGACGGCGGCATGAACAATCTTGTCCACTCCGGCCATAGAGCTGCTGCCCGCCGCGGAATTCAAAGCACCCGTATCCAGAATGTCCACCTCCAGGAAGTCTATCTGATCTGCCCACGGCTTCAGATACTTGAGCACCATATTGTTCGGAGGGGCGATATCCAGGGAGACCACGCGATGCCCCCTTTCGGCCAACATCCTTACGATATTGGATCCCACGAAGCCCGTACCGCCGCTAACCGCCGTTGCCATGACGCATCCTCCGAAAACAGAGTGGATGCAGGCATTATAACAACATTAGCCCCACCAAATTTCACCCTCTACCGCCGATTTATGCTAACATCTTGTATTACGGCCGGCGAAACCATCGCCCTGCCTACGGAGGGTTGCGCTCATGCCCCAACAACTCATGTGGCAGAAGCTGGAATCCGAGCTCCACGAAATGGTGGAAAGCTTTCCCGGTGTTGCAGGGGTTTGTGTCCGCGAGATCGGCGGCCCGAACCGCATCTCCCTAAATGGCGGCGAGCCCTTCCCCACCGCCTCCACCATCAAAATTCACGTGCTCGCCCAACTCTTCTCCAAGGCTGAGCGGGGCGAATTGGATATGCAGCGCAGGGTTGTAGTTACGCCGGAGATGCGCGTCCCCGGAAGCGGCATTATCAGCCACCTTGAAGGCAACGTGCAGCTTACTATGTACAACCTTGCCGTCCTCATGATTGTCCTCTCCGACAACACTGCCACCAACCTGTGCATCGACGCGGCAGGCATCGAAGAAACCAACAAGCTCCTCCGCAGCTTGGGTCTTACCACAACCACCCTCCGCCGCAAAATGCAGGACCCCGACGCCATTGCCCAGAGCCGGGAAAACGTAGCCACTCCCGATGAATGCGTGGCCATGCTGATGGCACTTCAGCAGGGCCGGCCCTCTCCCTACGTCGCGAGAAAATGCCTTGATATACTTAAGAAGCCCAAGGATGCGCCATTGAACAAGGTCGTTCCCACTGAAGTGCCCTTGGCCAACAAGCCCGGTGGCATGGATAGGGTTCAATGCGACGCCGGCATAGTCTATCTGCCCCGCAAGCCCTACGCCGTGGCCATTATGACCAAGCATGGCATGCTAGGCGCTTTGGAACAGCGGCAGTTTATCGTTGACACGGGCCGCCTGGTTCACGAAACTATGAATACGCTAGACGTCACCAACGATTATGGCCTCGGTCTCCCATCAACGTGAGCCTGAAGCGCCTAAATGGAGGCTGGATAACATCAACCGCTAATGCTACGGGCTAAGTGATAACATGAGCGAAGACATAAGCCTATTTGAAGCCATCAACAGCCAGCGGGCCGTCCGCTACCTGAAACCGGATCCAGTGCCTGAGGCGATCCTCCAGCGTCTGATTGAGACCGCCGTGAAGGCTCCCAGCGGCGGCAACAGCCAACCCTGGAAGTTTCTCATCATCCGTGACAAGGTGCTAAAGGAACGCATCGGCCACTACTACCGAGAGTCCTGGGAGAGGGTCTACGGCGCCAAAGCCTCCTCCCCGCCCTCACTGGCACCGCGGGTCCGACGGTCCGCCACTTACCTGGCGGAGAACATGCACCGAGCCCCCGCCCTTATCCTGGCTTGCATAGAGCACAACGGCGGCCCCACTTCCATGGGCCGGGGCGCTTCCATATACCCCGCCGTACAGAACATTCTCCTGGCCGCCCGCGGCCTCGGCCTTGGCAGTGCTCTAACCACCCTACACAAGGGTTTTGAAGACGAAATTAAGGCCCTCCTCAACATCCCGGAAAACGTGGAAACCGCAGCCCTCCTACCCGTAGGCTATATCGCTGAGGGCGACGGTTACGGCCCCACCAGCCGCCGCCCCGTGGCGGAAGTAACCTTCTGGGATAGCTGGGGCCGACGCGACGGCAGCCAAGACTAGGGAAGTAGGTAGAACATGGAAACCCATAATAACTCCCAAGGTGCAGACCCTTCGCCCTTAAAGCCGCCCAATAAGTTCCTTTCCCTTGAGTTTCTGGAGAAGGCAAAGCAGGCCAGTTCCGCCACCATTTCTTGGGAACTCAACAAGCGTGGATTCCGGTTCATTTATATGGCCGGCGTGCTTCCTCTGAAAGCTGGCTCCGTCTTTGCCGGCCGCGCCTACACCCTCCGCTACCTGCCACGCAGGGAAGACCACCCCATGTTCCCAATCCCCATTGAAGCGCGCCACCTCTACCCGGAGCACGTGGCCGTGGAATCAGTCGGGCCAGGGGACGTCCTTGTAGTCAGCGCCCGCGGCAACGTGCACGCTGGCATCTTCGGCGATAGGCTCGTGGCTCGAATGCACTACCTGGGAGCCTCGGGGCTTGTCACCGATGGAGCCATTCGCGACGTGCCCTACCTGAGAGACCAGGACTTCCCTGTGTTTGTCCGCGCCCCCCACGGCTACGGCCACATGTCCGAACACTGGGCTGCGGACGTCCAACTACCTGTGGATTGCGGCAACGTCACCGTCTACCCCGGCGATCTGCTCGTTGGAGACGACGACGGCGTAGTAGTCTGCCCTCAGGCCATAGCGGAAGAAGTCATAGAGGGCGCCATCGCCCAGGAGGTGGAGGAGACCTTCACCCGCACGCTGCTGGAGGAAGGCTATTCCGTCAACCAGGTCCACGGTGATCTGCCGCCGGATCTGCAGGCAAGATATGAAGAATGGCGTAGGTCTCGCTAGCCGTGACACTACCCCAATCCAGCAGATGGCGGATGGTCCGCACCGTCTTCAAGCACGATATGTCCCTAAAGGTGGGGATCATCGGCCTGGGAACCATGGGTCGGCGGATGCTGGAGTCGATGAACGGCCATACTGAGTTCGACGTTCGCTACGCCTGGGACATGAACTTAGTCCAGTGCCAGACGGTTTGGAACGCCTACCCCAAAATCCAGATTGCCCAAAGCGCTGAAGAGCTGGTGTCCTTAGACGACATAAACCTGGTGTATATCGCCACACCCCCGTCCAGCCACGTGGAGTACTCCGAGTTGGCTTTGGAGATGGGCAAGCCCGTCTTCTGCGAAAAGCCTCTGGCCGTCAGCGTAGAGGAAGCCCGCGGTCTAGTGGAGGACGCCAAGCTCTCGGGCCTGCCCAACACTGTAAACTTTAGCTACGCCACGGGGTCCATATACAGCGCCCTTAGAAACGCCCTCGCCACCGGTCTGGTTGGCGACCCCGTGAAGGTGGAGATACTGTTCCAGTTCGCCGAATGGCCTCGCAGTTGGCAGAAGAACGCCGCCGGATGGCTTGCCTATCGCAAGGAAGGTGGCTTCGTACGGGAGGTCTTCTCTCACTTCGCCTACCTTACCAGCAGGCTGTTAGGCGTTCCCGTCGTGAACAGCTCCGTGGTTGTCTATCCCGACGACCCCTCCCTGGCTGAATCCCAGGTGCACGCCCAAATGAGCACCGGCAACATCCCTATCACCTTGGAAGGCCGCGTTGGGGAAGTTAAGGACGACGTTCTGACGTGGACTCTCCACGGCAGTCAAAAAACCTTCCGCATCCTCAACTGGACTACGCTGGAGACAAAAGAGGGTGAACGTTGGGAACCCGTTTCCCTAGACTCCTGGGCCGACGCGCCAACCCAGCTCGACTCAGTGGCCTCAATGATAAGGGGCGAACATCACGAACTCCCCAACTTCGAGGCCGCTCTACGGATCCAGCAGTTGGTCGAGCGGGTTCTCCGCTAACCTCCAGGACCCCGAAACCGCATACAACCAGGCCTACGGGAGACTAAACTTGGAGGACCAGCTTCCCGAAGAAGCTACGTTCCTCCATGACCTCGTGGGCTGCAGAGGCCTGCTCTAGGGGGAACGTTCTGTGGATGACGGGCTGTATTCGACCCTGGTTCAGCATCTGCGTCACCTGTGACATGTCGGCCCGGGAACCCATGAACACGCCGAATACCTGCAACTGCTTGGTGAAGAGGCTGCCCAATTGCAGCTGCGCCAGGTAGCCGGATGTGACCCCACAGAGACCGTAACGCCCCCCGCGTTTCAGCGAATTGTAGGCATCTTCGAAGAACTTCGCACCCACGTGGTCCACCACCACGTCCACCCCACGCCCGTGGGTAAGCTCCTTAACCCTATCGGGGATGCTCTCCTTGGTATAGTCAATTACGTGGTCCGCACCGAGTTCCCTGGCCATGGCCGCCTTCTCTGGGCTGCTGGTGGTGGTTATCACGGTGGCTCCCACAACGGACTTGGCTACCTGTATGGCTGCGGTGCCCACGCCTCCCGATGCCGAGAGAACCAGCGCAGTTTCCCAGGGCTTCAATTGGGCCTTGCGAATGAGTATGTTCCAGGTCGGCAGATACACCGTCGGCGTTGCGGCGGCTGTCTCGAAGGTCACGTCGTCAGCGATGGGATGCACGTTGGAGGCGGGTACGCAGACAAACTCGGCGTAGCTGCCCTCACAATTGCTGCCCAAGAAGCGAAATCTAGGGCAAAGGTCGTCGCTCCCATCTATACAGAAGTCGCAGGCCCCGCAGGGAATGCGCGGGTTGATGACGACCCTCCGTCCTACCATGTGGGAATGGGCGTCGGAGCCTGCTTCGGCTATCACCCCGGCCGAGTCTCCGCCCAGGATATGAAACGACGGGAAGTTTCGACGCTGGCCCCGTCGGCCGGTTCTGACGTAGGTATCTAACCGGTTCAAGGCCGCCGCCCGTACCCTCACCTTCACTTCTCCCGCTCTGGGAGAGGGTTCAGGCCGCTCCCCATATTGCAGTACCTCCGGCCCACCGTGGCTTTCCATATAAACCGCTCTCATGTTTATCTTGTCCCTCTGGATGGCTTCACAATCGTACTTCTGCGTTTCCTTTAGTTACACGGAACATGGCGTCACCGCCCCCCATCGGCCAACAATCTCAGACCTGCAGGCCCGCCAAGCACCGTAGGGCCAGCGTGCGCGCGTCGTCCTTTGTCATAACCTCACCCTCCAGACGGGCGTCCTGAATCCGACGCAGGACCTCGCCTACCTGCGGTCCTTGGGGCACCCCCAAAGCGATCAGGTCGCCGCCGCCCAGGAGCGGCCGCACGTGACGCTGACATTCCAGGAAGTGCGTTAATCTCTGCTTTACAAGTGAGCTTTCCGTCAGTCGCATGAGGGCACAGATGCTAGCCACGGGACAATCTTCCAACGTTCGGTAGAGCACTGAAGGGGAGAGGCTGGGGTCTTCCAACGTAGGCGCGACTGCGACCAATCGGGTCAGGCCCGTTACCGCCTTGGCCCATGCCGAAGGCATATTCAAGCGGGCAATAAATCCCTGTCCCTCTTCAAAGCTCATCGGGTATGCGAGGGCAGCCACCAGGGTCAGCGTTTCCGTCCGATCAGGCTCTTTGAGAAAATCCCGGAGCCACTGGCACTGCCGCAGGGGCACGTAGAGACTACACAACACGCCCAACTCCCCGGCGCGCAGCAAGGTCTGCACAGGCCATTCTTCCTTCAGAATCAATGCCACCTCCCGGCGTATCCGGTCGGCGCTGACCGTCGCCAACATCCCGGCGCTAAGGGCATCAGCAAGCTGCTGGCGCGTATCCAAGTCCAGTCGGAAGCCGAGCCGTTGCTCGTACCGTATGGCGCGGAAAATGCGTGTGGCGTCGTCCTCAAAGCTACGCCGATGCAGAATCCTCACCACGCCTTGGGTCAAGTCGGCAAATCCACCGGCGGGGTCCAGCAGCCGGCCGGCGTGGCGTCCCGAAAGGCCCAGTGCCATCGCGTTGATGGTAAAGTCCCGGCGCTGAAGGTCTTCCTCGATGGTACCCGTCGTTACTGATGGCAACGCGCCGGGGCGAGCGTACACCTCTTTACGGGCCGTCGCCAGGTCCAACCGCACCCCGTTCGACTTTACCGTGGCAGTGCCGAATCGGCGGTGGAGGAGGGCCTTCGAGCCGACAGCCTCAGCAACCCGGCGGGCCAATACTTCCACGTTGCCCTCCGCAACAAGGTCCAGATCCGTGGAGGGACGACGCAGCAACAGGTCTCGCACCGGCCCACCCACCAGATAGAGGGGCGCATCTAGTCGTCCGGCTTCAGACCGAGTCGCTTCCAAGAGGCCCGTAGAGCCGTCGTCCAAAGATTCTCGAAAGTCGTCGACCATGCTGTATGCAAGTGCGGAAAGGGGCGCAGTGTTCATCTCCATTGCATTATATCACGGGGTGATTGAACCGCAGAGATTGCGTCGAAATTCTTTGACTTTCGGCCTTTCTCTGGCTAAAATTCCAGCAAAAGGAGGGCGTTATGGAAAAGGAAAAGATTACGGTTTTTTACGACTACACTTGACCCTTCGTCTACAACGCAACGGTCTGGTTGCGGCGAGTAGAGGAGGATAAGGGCGAGAGGCCAAACATCCGGTGGCGGCCCTTCGTTCTGGCCCAAGCCAACAGCAAGGCGGGGGCGGATTGGAAGGCCTGGGAACGCCCGGCGGAGGAGAAAGTTAGGGGAATGCTGGCCCATATAGCCGGCATCGCCGCCATGCGCCAAGGCGAAGCCCAGTACGACGGCTTCCACGATGGACTACTCCAAGCCCGCCACGTGGAGAGAAAGAATCTGGACGACCCGGACGTGCTGTTTGAAATCGCCAAGGATTCAGGTCTGGACGTGGGTCGCTTGCAAGAGGATATGAAGGACCCCTCCATTCTCACCACCATTGGGGAGAGTCATACGGAGGCTACACAGAAGTACGGCGCCTTTGGCGTGCCGACTTTCGCCTTCGAAAACGGAGGCTCTGTGTTCCTCAAGATGTTCTATCCGTCCAAAGAAGAGGCGGGAGAGATGTACGACGGCCTGGTGAAGATGATGTCCCAGTGGGTCAACATCGGCGAGATCAAGCGCCCGCAGCCCCCGTGGCCGGCGGGAGTCACCCCCGCATCGTAGATACAGAGGGAGGGTTGTCCGAAGCAGAGTGGGCGGCAGAGAAGTTGGGGCTGTCTTTCGACAGTCCCACTCTTCTGGTTGAAGCGCTTACCCACCCTTCCTTTCTCAACGAATATCCCGAAGCGGCCAGGGCATCCTACCAGCGCCTGGAGTTCCTCGGCGACGCCGTCTTGGGGTATGTGGTGGCGTCGGAACTTTTTCGGCGTTTTCCCTCCCTTCCGGAGGGCGAGTTAACCAAGCTGCGCGCCCATCTCGTCCAGGAGCGCTCTTTAGACGCCGCCGGGGAGACCCTTGGCTTGGGCGATCAGCTGTTCATGGGGCGAGGTGAGGAGGCCAACGGGGGCAGGCGTCGCAGTTCCAACCTGGCGGCGGTGGTGGAAGCCGTCATCGGCGCTGTCTACCTGGACCAGGGCCCCGAGGCAGCCAGAAGGATGATTTTGAAGCTACTGGACCCGGAGATCGAGCGAGCTGAGCTGAGGGGGCACGCGCCTATGGATCCCAAGTCTCACCTCCAAGAAGTGGTCCAGGCCCGCCACGAGCCACTGCCGCAGTACCGTGTGGTGGGCGAGCGGGGGCCGGACCACCAACGCACCTTCACCGTAGAGGTGGTGCTGGAAGACCAGGTGGCCGGCGTGGGCGTCGCCCGTCGGAAGGTCGATGCGGAGCGGAAGGCGGCGGCAAAGGCTCTGAAGGCGCTTGCGGCTTCGACCGCAACCTGCAAGGAATAGCCGCCATGCTCAGGTTCTTACGCAAGGGCGACGGAGATCACAAGGCCAAGACGGAATCGGCAGTGAATCGCAGCCGCCGTGGTCTGTTCGGGCGCATCCGCGGCGTTTTCCAACGTTCCCGCCTGGACGATAGTCTCTGGGAGGAGTTGGAGGAGATTCTCATTTCCGGCGACGTTGGCGTAGAGACTTCCCTTGACCTCGTCGCAGACCTCAAAGAGCGGACTCGAAGAGATTCCCTACAGGAGCCGGAACAGGTCTTCTCTGCCCTTAAAGAAGAGCTCGTGGCCGTCCTCACGTCCGTAAGCAACAACTCCGACGGCAAGCCGACTACCGCCGAAAAGCCTCCCTACGTGATTTTGGTTGTGGGGGTCAATGGCGTGGGTAAGACAACCAGCATCGCAAAGCTGGCCTACGCCTACAAAGAGGCCGGAAGCAGTGTCCTTCTGGCTGCCGCCGATACTTTCCGCGCCGCCGCTATCGACCAGCTGCAAATTTGGGGGCGGCGTGTGGGAGTCGACGTGGTGGCTCACTCCCAGGGCGCGGACCCGGGGGCCGTCGCCTACGATTCCTTCCAGGCGGCCCGCGCCCGCGGCGCCGATACCCTGATTATCGATACGGCAGGCCGTCTCCACACCAAAACCAACCTGATGGCGGAGGCCAAGAAGATCCATTCCGTCGTTAAGAGGCTGGAGCCTTCCGCCCCCCACGAAGTCCTGCTGGCGCTGGACGCTACCACGGGGCACAACGGGTTGAGCCAGGCACGGGCTTTCACCGACGCTCTCGGGTGCACCGGTGTCTTCCTCGCCAAGTTGGACGGCACCGCACGGGGCGGCATCGTCCTTGCGATAAGCCGGGAACTTGGAATTCCCATCGACTACATCGGCACCGGCGAGGGCATGGAAGACATGGCACCCTTTAATCCCAAGGAGTTCGTAGAGGCCCTGTTGGCCCCCGCCGACTAGCATCCCCATGGGGCCCCGGCAGAATATCCGGTGAGCAGTTTCCTGACTTGGCTCCTGGTAGTGGAGCTTCTGGGCCTCATTGCCTTCCCGTTAGCCTACGGGCTGCTCAAGCGGCTACCCGACAGGGGCGCAACGCTGAGCAAGATCTTGGGCGTACTGCTCGTCAGCTATGCCCTGTGGCTGGTGGGGCTGGCGGGGCTGGCGCCGCAATCTAACTTCACCGTTTGGGGGCTAGTTCTGGTCCTTGCTCTGGCCTCTGGCTGGCTGGGGTGGCGGCGGTGGCCGGAAATGTGGGAGTTTCTAAAGCGCGAACGCTGGCATCTCCTGGCAGGCGAAATCACATTCCTGGTATTCCTTCTCGGATGGGCTCTCATTGCAGCGCAGGTTCCGGCCATCAACCACACCGAGAAGCCCATGGACTTCGGATTTCTCAACACCCTTATGGGCGCTTCCAGCTACCCGCCGGAGGATTTCTGGCTTGCCGGCCATCCGGTGAACTACTACCACTTCGGGCATCTCGCCATGAGCGGGTTGACGAAGCTGGCCGGCCTTCCCTCCAACGTGTCCTACAACCTGGCGATGGCCCTCATTCCCGCGCTGGTGTCGACGGCCGTCTACGGGCTGCTGTACAACCTCATTCGGCTGACCGGAGCTTCTCGACTAAAGGCCGTCTTCTTCTCGCTGGTCGCGCCGCTGTTCGTTGGACTGGTTAGCAACCTGGCGGGAATTCTGCACTTCGCACAGGCAAGAGATTGGGGTGGGCCCGCTTTCTGGGATTGGGTGGGCGTCAAAAATCTGCGGGCGAGTGGGGGAGGAGACGGATTCTTCCCGGACCAGTTCAACTGGTGGTGGCTCGACACGCGAGTCATCGACACCGTGGTGGATGGTCGAAGCTTGGACTACACCATCACTGAGTTTCCCTTCTTCAGCTTCCTTCTGGGAGACCTTCACGCCCACGTAATGGCCCTGCCCTTCCTTGCGTTGGCTCTGGGGTTGCTTCTGAACCTGCTTCTCTCAAAAGAGCCCCCCGGATTGGCGTGGCTGAGGCGCAACCCGTGGGAGTGTGCGGTCTTGGCGCTTTCCCTGGGCGCGCTGGGATTCGTCAACACGTGGGACGTTCCGACCTTTGGTGTGCTCTTCCTGGCAGCCCTGCTGTTGGCAGGACTGCGACGTCAAGAAGCCGGTCTTGGTCCTGCCCTGCTCGGCGTCGCCGTCGTGGGCCTTCCGGTCCTAGCCGCATCTGTGTTCCTGTTTCTCCCCTTCTACCTCAACCTGGAAAGCCAGGCCGCCGGGATCATTCCCCTCCGGGAAGTGAGCACCCGACCAATCCACTTCCTGCTCATCTGGGGTCTCTTCCTGGCCGTCACCGCCTCCGTGCTCGTCCGGCAGCTATGGAGCCTGCCAGCTGTCGGACGAAGGGCCGACGGTTTTCTGTCCCTCGCCCTGGCGGTTACGGTTCTCCCCTTCCTGATTTGGGCGGTGGTGGTCTTACCCCTGGAGACCTTCGACGACAGCCTACTCTCGGCGTTGACTCTGGTAGGATCCAGGCTGGCAAAGATGCTGCCCATAATGGCCATCGTGGGACTTGCAATCTACAGCGCGTTGGCCAGGGCCCGCACAGGTCCTACGCCCCTGGTGTTCTGCCTGGCCCTCACCGCCTTGGGGTTCTATCTGCTCATGGGAACAGAGCTTTTCTACGTGGAAGATTTCTTCCCCTTGCGTATGAACACCGTCTTCAAGCTCTACTACCAGGCCTGGCTGCTGCTGGCAGTGGCTTCCGCCTTTGGCATCTACTACTGGTTCTCCCGTCCCCTGCCGAAGATCGCAGTCCTGCGGCTTGGGGATTACGCCTGGGTTGGGCTGGTGTCGGCGCTGGTCCTCTGCTCCCTCTACTACCCTCTGGGAGCCGCACTCGATAGGGTGCAAAGCTCGTCGGAGCCTTCAACGCTAGACGGGTTGGCGTTCGTAAAGAAGAGCGCATCCGGGGAGTACGACGCTATCCTCCAACTGCGAGACCGGGCACCCAGGGGAGTTTTGGTGGAGGCCGTGGGGTCGTCCTACTCCGAATTCGGTCGTGTCGCCTCCAGCACCGGCCTTCCATCCATACTAAACTGGCCAGGCCACGAGGCCCAGTGGCGCGGTTCTCACCTGCCCCTGGCCGGACGGGAGGAGGACGTGGCCGCCATCTACCAGTCCGACGACCCGACGGAACTCGCAGCCCTCCTTGACAAATATGACGCTCGCTACGTATACCTTGGGGCCAGAGAACGGGCCAAGTACGGCCCCGTGGACGAGGAGAAGTTTCTGCACTCTATGCAGGTCTATTTTAGAAGCGGCGACGTAGTTGTATTCGAGAGGACGTCTGAATCTTGAACAACGCCGCTAGCGAATCGCCAAACCGCCGCTACTGGCGATACCTGGATCCCCTGGCAAAGATAGGCATTTCTCCCTATTTGGCCGCCTTCGGTGTCATCATGCTCTTGGCCTTGGCCCTGCGCCTCTGGGACCTTGGCGGGCGGCCCATCCACTACGACGAGGGGCTGCACGCCTTCTACAGCTGGCAGCTTTTCGCCGGTGACGGATATCGTCACGAGCCCTGGATTCACGGCCCGTTGCAATTCTTCCTCAATTCCGCCGTGTTCGGCATCTTCTGGGACAGCGATTACACCGTCCGCCTTACATACGTCTTCTTCGGCGTCGTCTTGGTCGGACTCCCCTATTTCTTGCGCGACTACATTGGCCGGACCGGGGCCCTTATAGCGGCGGTGATGCTGGCCTTTTCTCCGGCCCTCTTCCACTTCAGCCGCTACTCCCGCAATGACATCTACATGGCTGTTTTCGCCCTGGGCTTGGCCATTCTTATGTGGCGATACATCAAAGAGGGAAAAGACCGCTACCTATACATGGCGTCGGCAGTGCTGGCCCTGGCCTTCGCCTCCAAAGAGACGGCATACATC
>CAYNJI010000013.1:0-1610 GCA_964397605.1 uncultured Dehalococcoidia bacterium
TCCCCGCCCCCCGTCTTCACGGGGGCAGGATCTCGACGCGAGGACAACGGGAGGGTGCACCCCCATCCTAACCTTCCCCCCTGAAGGGGGAAGGGAAAGAGGGGGAGGAACAGGAGGAAGAATGGCGGTGAGGTAGAGGGATGGGTCCCCGCCTTCGCGAGGACATGTGGGGGGGAGGAATGGGAGGGGAAGAGACGGTTGGCGAAGGTCTCGTACGAAGGTGACTATCGAAAGGTTTTGGGTACGGTGGCCTTGTGTTTTTGTGGGACTGTGGTAGACTTTGCGCCGGATTCCCTATAGGGACTAACCTTTAATTCAACCCGGCGAGGTTGGCAAGGAAGGCCCTGCGTGATGAGCTTACGTATGCGCCCCTTGTCTACCCGGCAAGGGGGTTTTTTGTGGCCAGATTCACCGCTGAGTTAGGCCGTCTGGAAGCGCGGGAGAAGACGATTCTGAACGGCGAGGCGCTGGACAGAATTCTCTGGCGTATGGCTCACCAGATATTGGAGCGCAACAGGGGCGTCGACGGGTTGTCGCTGGTGGGCATTTTGACCCGCGGGCTGCCCCTGGCGCGGCGGTTGGCGTCGAAGATCCGGGAGGTGGAGGGAGTGGAGCCGCCGTTGGCCGAATTGGACGTCCGCCCCTTTAGAGACGACGGGGCGGGTGATCTCAACCGGCGTCCTTCTTCATCGTTGGACGTGGACCGTCGTAAGATTGTGGTGGTGGACGACGTGTTGTACACGGGCCGGACTGCCCGTTGCGCGCTGGATGCCCTTATGCAGGCGGGCAGGCCCCGGCTGGTGCAGTTGGCTATTCTGGTGGACCGAGGGCACCGCGAATTGCCCATACGCGCCGATTACGTGGGCAAGAACCTTCCGACATCCCGAAGCGAAAGGGTTCAGGTGCGCTTGAAAGAGGTGGATGGACGGGATGAGGTGGCGCTTCTGAGGCGAGGGGGCGGGTAGAGATGTACCGGGGCGGGCTGATTTCCATCGAAGACTTGTCCAACGAGGAGATTGGGGACGTGTTGGACCTGGCGGGGGAGATGTCCGAGGACATTCGGGGGCATTCTTCGCTAGCCCAGGGAATGATAATGGCCAGCCTGTTCTTCGAGCCCAGCACCCGCACCCGCGGTTCTTTCGAGTCGGCGATGAACCGGCTAGGGGGGCGGGTGATATCCACGGTGGGGACCGGTTCCTCTTCCATGGAGAAGGGGGAGACGCTGGCGGATACTATACGAGTATGGAGCAGCTACTCAGACCTGATAGTGCTGCGGCACCCGTGGGAGGGTTCCGCCCGGCTGGCGGCGGAGCATGCCTCCTTGCCGGTCATCAACGGCGGGGACGGCGGACACGAACATCCCACGCAGACCCTCTGCGACCTGTTCACCCTTCGTGCCGAAAAGGGAACCCTGGACGGGCTGCGGGTGGCCCTCTGCGGCGATCTGAAGCACGGCAGAACGGTGCACTCGCTGATATTCGGGTTGCTGCGCTTCGGGGCAGAGTTGTACTTCGTGCCGGGGGAGGGACTGGAGCTGCCGGAGCACGTAAGGTCCAAGATTCAGATTCAATACGGGCGGCAGATCGAGAGGGTGCCGGCGGGGGATTTCG
>CAYNJI010000013.1:1620-12821 GCA_964397605.1 uncultured Dehalococcoidia bacterium
AACGAAGACTCTTCGTTGGACGCCATCTACATGACGCCCAGCAAACCCCATCAGAGGGCGCTTCTGGAGGACGAGCCAAACTTCAGACTGCAGCTTGCCGCCGGGTCGGAGTTGGTCTTCTACGTCACTCGGAAGCAGGTAGAGCGAGACGAGGCGTTGAAGGGCGAAGGGGAGGACGAGCGAAGGTATCCGCGTATCACTAAGGACACTATGAAGAATCGGTTCACAAGTTCCATTGTGCTTCA
This sequence comes from uncultured Dehalococcoidia bacterium, assembly GCA_964397605.1. Taxonomy (GTDB): domain Bacteria; phylum Chloroflexota; class Dehalococcoidia; order Lucifugimonadales; genus JAPULR01. The sequence goes on from CAYNJI010000013.1 coordinate 1,866, forward strand.
TCCGCTGCCTCGGGTAGACGAAATATCCTACGAAATGGACAAAGACCACCGAAGCAAGTATTTCGAGCAAGCAGGCAACGGCGTGCCGGTGCGGATGGCCCTGATCAGTCTGGCGCTTGGACTGAAGCCATGGAAGAAGGCAGGGGCGTCAGGCGAAGGTTGGGACGTGGACGACGGGATGGTGACGGTCCAGGGGATTGCGTGTGCGAATCCAACGTGTGTCATAAACCGGGAACCACAGGGCTGCCAGCCCGGATTCACTGTTCTGCGGAGTGAAGAAGTAAGCCCAACCTTCGCGTGCAATTACTGCGGTTGGCAAAACACCCCCGCTTTCTACGGGATGCAGCAGAGCGGGCGGTTGATATACAAGCCTATCCGCCAGCTCAGGTATATTTCACAGCATCAGCTGCACCAGTTCCGGTTCTTTTGCAACGAGGAGGAAGCTCTGAAGCAGGGGTACGTTCTTTCGGCCCACGGGTCGGACGGGGCGAGGCCAGTATACGAAGTGGAGAGATGATGAGTCGTAGGGCCTTTCTGGTACTGGAAGATGGTACCGTGTATTCCGGCCAATCTTTCGGAGCGGAGCGGGACTCCTACGGGGAGCTGGTCTTCAGCACCAGCATGACAGGCTATCAGGAGGCGCTGACGGACCCTTCGTTCGCCGGACAGCTGGTGGTCCTGACGTATCCGCTGGTGGGCAACTATGGGATTAACGACGAAGACAACGAGTCGGTGAAGGTGCAGGTGGCAGGCTTGGTGGTCCGGGAGCACTGCCTTACGCCCAGCAACGGCTACAACGCTTCAACGTTGCACCAGTTTCTGGCGGCGCAGAACGTGCCTGGCATTTTCGGGGTGGATACCAGGGCCGTCACCCGTCGGCTTCGCAATCGCGGGGTGATGATGGGCGTCATAGTATTGGACTCGCCTGACAGGGCGGAAAGGCTATGGGGTTCGACCACACGCTACGACGACGTGGACCACGTGGCGCGGGTGACCACGCCAGAGGTGTACCGCTGGCAGGGGCGGAAGGTGGGGGACGTGGGGCGCGGGCCGCGCATAGTGGTAACGGACTACGGCGTGAAGAACAACGTGCTGCGGTGCCTGCACGACCGGGGGTGCGAGGTGGTCACCGCTCCGGCCACAGCGTCGGCGGAAGAGGTGCTGGCATTGAAGCCGGACGGGCTGCTGCTTTCGCCGGGCCCGGGGGATCCCGCGCTGCTGGACTACGCGGTGGAGGCAGCGTCCGAGCTTCTGGGGCGAATACCGACGCTGGGGATCTGCTTGGGGCATCAGGTGGTGGCGCGGGCCTTGGGGGCGGGGACTTTCAAGCTGCCCTTCGGTCACCGGGGCGCCAACCAGCCGGTCAAGGACCTGGCCACGGGGCGGGTGTACATCACAGCCCAGAACCACGGCTATGCGGTGGATGCCGACACGCTGCCCAGAGGATTGACGGCCAGCCACGTCAATCTCAACGACGACACCATTGAGGGGTTGGTGCATCGGGACATGCCAATCATGACAATCCAGTACCATTCGGAGGCGTCCCCCGGGCCCCGGGACAACGAGTATATTTTCGACAGATTTCTAGAGATGGTAAGGGCGAAGAGGTAGAAACGGGAAGAAATAGGCAATCTGATACCTTGGCGCATCCGGCGAATAAGCATCAGAATAAAGCATCGCCTACGGTTTGCGTGGGTCGCAGCATAAAGGTTAAGGCGGGCTGCAAAGCGCGGTTCTGGCTGGAGCCATATTGATGGAGGTAGAGTCTTGTACAAGCATTTTCTTGCAGAGCAGGGTCTTGAGATGGATGTAGAATCGGAAATCTACGACCTGGTGGATTTCATTGACGACTGCGTTTCTTCGTTCGAGTACGGGGACTACGGGTTCAGCGTAAGTTCGGGGAGGGGCGTCATTGGCGCGGAGTGGAAGCTTCTAGTCAGGCCCAAGCTGCTGGCGGATCCCTTTGCAAAACCGGATCCCATCGGATTCATCCTCGTGGAGAAGATAGACGGATACTCGACCCGGATCACCGTTCCACCTCATCGCGATATCCAGAGGGAAAGCGGTAACTGGACGGACCTGGAAGGCAAGCTTTTCTTGAACCTCATCTGTCAGATGTTGAACGGGATGCAGGAGAGGGGATTCGTCAAGCTGCCGGGGCTTCTACCCGTCGAGTGAAGAATCCGAGCAGACCAGTGTAGCTAACCCTCGCCGGACGACCGCCGGCGGGGGTTTAGTTTAGAATAGGGCTTCGGGGAAGTGGAGGAGAAATTGGGGGCGCATTGAGGACTAAAGGGGGAATGGACAGGGATATATGAGTGAAAAGCCCAAAAAGGTGCTGGTAATTGGCTCAGGGCCTATAGTCATCGGGCAGGCGGCAGAGTTCGACTACGCCGGGACCCAGGCCTGCAAGTCGTTGCGGGAGGAGGGGGTCTACACGGTGTTGGTGAACTCCAATCCGGCGACGATAATGACGGACCGGGGAATCGCCGACGCCGTTTACATAGAGCCGCTGACGGTGGACGTGGTAGACCGGATAATCGCCAAGGAGAAGCCGGATGGGATTCTCCCGACACTTGGAGGCCAGACGGGGTTGAACCTGGCGGTAGACCTGGCGGCGGCCGGGTCACTGGAGCGTCACGGTGTCCGGCTCTTGGGCACGTCGTTGAACACTATCCGAATGGCGGAGGACAGGGAGGAGTTCCGGAAGCTGCTGGTGGAACTGGGGGAACCTTCGCCCCCGAGCATCTCTGTGTCTTCGGAGGAGGAGGCGTGGGACGCCTACGAAAGCTTGGGACTGCCACTGGTGGTCCGCCCCGCTTACACGCTGGGAGGCACCGGCGGCGGCATGGTTTACAGCGAGGAGCGGTTTCGCATCGTGGCGAGGGAGGGGATGGATGCAAGCCCAATTGGGCAGGTGCTGCTGGAGCGTTCTCTGGAGGGATGGCGGGAGATAGAGTACGAGGTGATGAGGGATGGGGCCGACAACTGCATCACGATTTGCAACATGGAGAACATGGATCCCATGGGGGTGCACACGGGGGACAGCATCGTCGTGGCTCCCAGCCAAACGCTGACGGACAAGGAACACCAGATGCTCCGTTCCGCCAGCCTCCGCATCATACGGGCTTTGGACATTCAGGGTGGGTGCAACATCCAGTTCGCCCTTCGGCCCCACCCCCTGGTCAATCAGGCTTTTCAAAACGAATGGGAGCCGGACTCTGCCTATTACGTCATTGAGGTGAATCCGAGGCTCAGCAGGAGTTCGGCGCTGGCAAGCAAGGCGACGGGCTACCCCATCGCCCGAGTGGCGGCCAAGATAGCCGTGGGCAAGCGGCTGGACGAGATACCCAATGCGGTGACGCAAAAGACGATGGCGGCCTTTGAGCCGGCCCTGGACTACTGTGTGGTGAAGATTCCGCGGTGGCCCTTTGACAAGTTTGCCGGTGGAGACCGGAGGCTTTCGACGCAGATGAAGGCTACGGGAGAGGTGATGGCCATAGACCGGTCCTTCGAAGGGGCCTTCCAGAAGGCGGTGCGCTCGTTGGAGGTGGGGGGCCGGACGTTGTTGTGGGAAGACCCGGAATGGAGCGAAGGCGCGGAGTTCACGGCGAAGGACCGCCTCAGTGAGGCTACGGACTACCGCCTCTGGGCGGTAATGGCGGCGCTGCGCCGTGGCATGACTTGGGAGGAGATATCGAAGCTGAGCGGCATCGATCCATGGTTCGTCAACTCTCTTGGCCGCATCGTGGGGATGGAGCGGCGGCTCCTGGCGGAAGACCTGGGGCCAGAACTGCTCTGGGAGGCGAAGCGGCTGGGCTTCTCCGACGAGCAGATTGGCGTACTGGCGGACCTGCTGCCGCCCCGGGTTCGGGAACTGCGCGGGCAGTGGGGCATCCGCCCGGTATATAAGATGATGGACACCTGCGCCGCGGAGTTCGAGGCCGTCACTTCGTATTTCTACGGCACCTACGAGGAGGAGAATGAGGCTCTGCCATTGGAAGGAGCCAAGGCGGTGGTGATAGGCAGCGGCCCAATTCGAATAGGTCAGGGCATAGAGTTCGACTATTGCAGCGTCCACGCTGCCTGGGCCCTTCAGGAGGAGGGGGTGAAGAGCATCATGGTCAACTCCAACCCGGAGACGGTCTCGACGGACTTCGACACCAGCAGCCGGCTATATTTCGAGCCGCTGGACGGGGAGAGCCTACAGGACATAATCGAGAACGAGACGCTGGAGGAGGGACCGCCGCCTTCCGTAGTGCAGTTCGGAGGCCAGACGGCTATTGACCTCTCCCAGGTGTTGGACCAGGCGGCATTGCCCATACTGGGTTCCAGCGCCGACGCCATAGACATCGCTTCAGACCGTCATAGATTCGACGAGTTTCTGGCAAGATTGGGGATTCCCCAGCCACCGGGGGCGGCGGTGACCACGGCGGAGAGCGCCCTTAAGGTTGCCCAGAACATTGGATATCCGGTGGTGGTGCGGCCCAGCTACGTGCTGGGCGGACGGGCTATGGAAATCGTCCGCAACGCGGGAGAGCTGATCCGGTATCTGAACGAGGCGGTGGCGCTGGAGAGTGGACGGCCGGTGCTCATCGACCGGTACATGGAGGGGAAGGAATGCGAGGTAGACGCCGTCTGCGACGGGGAGGAGGTGCTGATTCCCGGCATCATGGAACACATCGAGCGGGCGGGGGTGCACAGTGGAGACTCCATGGCGATCTATCCGGCCCTGAACCTTTCGGAGCAGGAAACGGAGGCCATGGTGGACTACACCACCCGGATAGGGCGGGCGCTTAACATAAAGGGTCTGATGAACGTCCAGTTCGTCATCGTTGGCGGTCGTCCCTACCGGAGTCCCAGCTACCCGGCGGAGGAGTCGACAGATACCACGGTTTACGTGCTGGAGGTGAATCCCCGCTCCAGCCGCACGGTCCCCTTCCTCTCCAAGGTGACCGACGTGCCGATGGTGCACCTGGCTACCAGGGTAATCTTGGGCAAGAGCTTGCGGCAGATGGGGTATCGGGGTGGGTTGTGGCCCCGTCGAAAGATTGTGGCGGTCAAGGCGCCGGTGTTCTCAATGTCCAAGCTCACCGGGGTGGACTGGCACTTGGGGCCGGAGATGAAGTCAACGGGGGAGGTCATGGGCATCGACTACAGCTTCGGGCCGGCATTGACCAAGGCCCTGATGGCGGCCAATCTGACGTTGGCCCGAGGGCAGTCGATCCTGTTGAGCATTGCCGATAGGGACAAAGCGGAATCGCTGGCGCTGATTCGGGACCTGGTGAAGGTCAACTGCAAGCTGTACGCTACGGAGGGCACGGCGGCTATGCTGCAAGCCGTTGGCGCAACGGTTACGATGATCCCGGACAAGCTGGGCGAGGGGCATCCCAACGTGGTGGACATCATCAGCGACGGCACGGTGCAGGCGGTCATAAACACGGTGTCCGACGTGGGGACGACGCTGAGGGATGGGTTCTACATCCGAAGGGCGGCGGCGGAAAGCAACATTCCCTGCTATACCAGTCTGGATACGGCGCGGGTGGCGGTGGAGAGTCTGCTGATGGGTTCCACGGGATATAGCGTGGAGCGGATGGACCGCTACGTGGGCGGCGCCGACCTACGGCGGATGTAATGGCATTGGCGAGGTCGATCTAGCTCGCTAAGGGCGAAAATTGGTTCCCAAAATCCCTTAACATAGCCGAAATCCTCGTATACAATTATAATGAAGAAGTATGGCATCCTCCGTAGACATAGTAATTCCAGTGCTTAACGAGGAAGAACGCCTTCCGCGGGGCATTGTGATTCTGCACAACTTCCTGCGGCAGGAGATGACGAATAATCCGTGGCGCATCGTAATTGCGGACAACGGCTCTACGGACAGGACGCGCTCCGTGTGCGAGATGCTGGTCCAGCGATATCCCGGCGTCGCCTACCTGTACATTCCCCAGCGCGGTAGAGGCCGGGCGCTGCGGGCGGCGTGGATGGAGAGCACGGCGGACATCGTTAGCTACATGGACGTGGATATCTCCACCAGCCTTGTCCACTTTCCCAGACTCATCCGAGCTATCGAGAGAGGGTACGACGTGGCTATAGGCAGTCGCCACGTAAAGGGAGCTCGGGTACAGCGATCTTTCAGGCGGGACTTCCTTTCCAGGACTTACAATCTGATGATCAGGGTATTGTTCTTCGTGCCCTTCAAGGACGCCCAGTGCGGTTACAAGGTCCTGAGCCGGCGCGCCGCCCGCGCCCTGGTCCCAATGATTAAGGACAACCACTGGTTCTTTGATACAGAGCTGCTGATTATTGCTTCCAAGTGGGACTACCGCATTCGCGAGGTGCCGGTGGAGTGGATGGAGGACACAAACAGCAGGGTGAAGGTGTTCAGAACCGCGTGGGAAGACATCAAAGGACTGCTGCGCCTGCGCTTTGGTGGCATTCCCGCCCTGAGGGAAGACGTCCTGCCGGATAGCAGAAGGGGCTAGGGAATGGGTTCCCACCTGATGAGCAGCCTTCGACGGGTGCTCTCGTCAACTTTGGATAGCTCCGACACGCGATAGGGGAATACCCAAAGAAGGCCATTGCTCGAGACGAGCAGGGGCGTAGAAGGGCGGAGTTCCCGGGGAATCTTCAGGTCTATGAACAGATCCTTAAGCTTCTTCCGCCCCGACATTCCCAGAGGGTGTAGGTAGTCGCCGGGCCTTCTGTTCCTGACGACAATGTGGGTCCCCATTCGGCAGGCGTCGAAGATGGCGGCGGTGGGGCCGAGAGTGTTTGGGTCCAGGTTGGGTGGCGCCGGCTCGACGGTGATGCGCCAGCCCGGAATTCGGGTTGTCCCCGGAACCTTCACGAGGTGTTCGAAGTCCGGGGTTGCGGTGCCGGTCTTGCGGCGCTCCAAGGGACCGATAATTAGGCGGTCTTGCGTCGATCGCATAGTCAGGCCGCCGGGTAGGTGGACGCTCTTGCCGTCCGGACTTTGGGAGAGCGCCAACATGGATTTCACGTGGGTTTCCGACAGGCGTCGCAGGCTGCCATTGGCCTCAGCGAAGGCCCGACGGAGAGCCATGCCGCGTATGTAGGGGCGAAGGTCTTTGAGGGCTGCAGCGTCTACGAAGACGTTTCGGCCCTCTTTGGAGAACATCTTTGGCCATAGGACATTGAGTTCTTCGTCCAGGAATTCGAGGCTTTCGGCGGCGGCGCGGCCGGTCCTGAGGAGGGCCTCTCGGACCCGGGGGTTGTACTCTTCCAGCGCCGGCAGCAGCTTGTGGCGGATGCGGTTGCGGGTGAAACGCAGGGAGCTGTTGGTGGAGTCTACCCGGAAAGGGATGCTCAGCTCCAGGCAGTAAGCACGGGTGTCGTTTCTTTTGGCCTCCAGGAGAGGCCGAAAGAGGACGGCGCTTTGGCCCTTCGGGCCGTCGCGCCAACGGGAGACCTCCCGCATTCCGCGGAGGCCGGGCAGCCCCGCGCCCCGGATCAGGTGCATGAGGATCGTCTCGGCCTGGTCGTCGGCGGTGTGGCCCAGAACTATAGCATCGGCGTTGATGCGATGGGTTAGTCCGGTTAGAAAGCGGTAGCGTACCTCGCGGGCTGCTTCCTCGAAGGAGGAGATGCCCATTTCCAGCTGGTAGGCCATAGGGTCGTCCTCTGCGACGGTGGAATCCAGGCCCAGCCTTTTTGCCATGTGAGCGGCGAACAGGGCGTCATCCTCGGCCTCCTGCCCGCGGAAGTCGTGATTAAGATGGGCCACGTGTAGTTTGAGGTGGGCTGTGGGTTGGAGGGCAACCAGGGCGTGGAGGAGAGCGGTGGAGTCGGGGCCGCCGGAGCAGGCGACCACCAGTGTTGCGGCCCTGTGGAAGCCGGACCGTCGCAGGGCTTTCCGCAGGATGATTTCCAGTTTGCGGGGTGCTTTCACGGCCTGGTTATCCGCTGTGCTGGTGGAGGGTTTCGTTGAGGGAGACGAGACGCCATTGGTCGCCGTCGTGCTCCAGGGTGGTCAGGGAACCCAACTCGACCCTTATGCGTTGGAAGCCGGACAGTGGCAGCCCCAAGACGCGCAAGACAATGACGCCGATGACGAAGTTGTGGGAAACGGCAGCGGCGTGTCCATCGGGATTTTCATGGCGAATGGTCTCTAAGGTCCGTGACGCCCGCTCCTGGACCTCCTTCAAGGACTCCCCGCCGGGCATCTGCACGGAGGAGGGGTCCATCCTCCACCGGTCGATCAGGCCGCGGAAGCGTCGTGTCATTTCATCGTTGGTCAAACCATCCAGGCGGCCGAGGTCCATCTCCATGAGGCCATCCCGGGGAATTACGGGAAGGGAGAGGGCTTGGCCGATGAGTTCCGACGTTTGCATGGCCCGGCGGAGGGGGCTGGAGTAGAGGGCCCGGATGGGAAATAGGCGGAGGGATTGGGCGGTGTTACGGGCCTGCCGGATGCCCTGGGCGTTAAGTTCCGTGGGGTTCTGGCCCTGGTTGCGGCGTTCCCGGTTCCACGACGTTTCGCCGTGGCGTGCCAGGATGAGTCTCACTGTGCGTCCGGCTCCTGGACGGGGGCGAGCCGAAGGACTTCCACCTCCTCTATCTTGACGCCTTCCATGCGTTGCACAGTGAAGCGTAGAGCGTTGAAGTTCATGTACTCCCCCGCTTCCGGCACGTGGCCCAGCCGCTCCAGCAGGAAGCCCGCCAGGGTCTGGTATTCGCCCAGGGGAAGGTCCAGCCCCAACTGGCTGTTCAACTGGTTTATGGCTATGCCGCCATCCAAGAGGAGGGTGTTCTCGTCCACGGAGGCATAGGGAGTTTCGAGGGGCTGGCCTTCCTCGCCCACGGGCCCCACGATGACGGAGATCAGCTGCTTGAGGGTGGCCAGTCCGGCGATGCCCCCGTATTCATCGACAATCATGGCCATGGACTGGCCCTGGGCCTGGAGTTCCGAGAAGAGGCTACCCACGGTCTTGGTCTCAGGCACGAAGTGGGCCGGCCTGAGAAGGTTCGTAACGTCGTCTCCCATCTGCAGACCTCCATCACCCTGGGCCTTGAGCACGTCCTTCACGGAAAGGATTCCGATTACGTTGTCCACAGTGTCCACGAAAACGGGGAAGCGGGTGTGATAATGCTTGGCATATATGCCAAGAAACTGGCGCAGGGTGGTGTGCTGCTCGATGGATACGATTTCCGGCCGCGGGGTCATGATTTCCGAGACGTGGTGGTCTCCGAAGTGGAACACCTTCTCCAGCATCTCAGCTTCGGAAGACTCCACGACGCCGGACTCCTTGCCGATGGAGATAAGGCTTCTTATCTCCTGTTCCGTGACCAGGGAGGAATTGGCGGCGGCGCCCGTGAGCCGGCCAATGAGGGAGGCGAGGATGCGAAGGGTCTGAACCAAGGGGAAAAGGGCCCACTCTATTATCTGCAAGGGGCGGATGACGGCGAAGGCGAACCCCTCGGCGTGGCGGGCGGCGAAGGTCTTGGGGACGATTTCTCCGAAGATGAGCAGCAGCAGGGTCACGCCGCCGGTGGCGATGAGAATGGACGAGCTTACGTTGCCCAGGAGCGAAATGACGATGGCGGTGCCAATGGCGGCGGCGGCGGTGTTTACAAGGTTGTTGCCCAGCAGCACCGTGGAAAGAAAGCGTTCCGGGTTTTCTGCCAGGCGGGATACCCGTTTGGCGCGGGGAACGCCGGAGCGCACCAAGTGCATGAGCCGCACTCGCTGCAGGGCAAGGAAGGCGGTTTCCGAGCCGGAGAAGAAGGCGGAAATGGCGAGGAAGATGACCAGGAGGCCAAGTTTTAGGTAGTCGCTGCCCTCAAGCATCTAATTCACGCTAAAAGGGAGGGTTCAGCCGTACGTTTCACTGTTCCGTGATAATAGCAGAGGAGAAATCGCACTGTAAAGGCGGGTTTAATGGGAAGGGAGGCGGTCCGCGGACTGTCGTAGCGCACGTTAGTGGAAGGTCTTTTTGCCGTCGGGGTTGGAGGGTTATACTGGTGGGGTGAAGATTCTGGGCATAGAAACATCCTGCGACGAGACGGCGGTGGCGGTGGTGGAAGATGGCCGGAAGCTGCTGTCCAACGTTATCTCCTCCCAGGTAGCCATACATCGACCCTACGGCGGTGTGGTGCCGGAACTGGCCTCCCGCCAGCACGTGGTCGCAATAGGGACCATCGTCAACCAGGCCCTGGAGGAGGCGGGGGCGGATTGGGACGACGTGGACGCGGTGTCGGTCACCCACGGGCCGGGGCTGGCGGGGGCCCTCGTGGTGGGGGTGAATGCGGCGAAGGCCCTGGCGTTGACCCTGGAACTTCCCCTGGTGGGGGTTAACCACCTCGAAGGCCACGTGTACGCCGCCTGGCTGGAGGAGGACCCGCCGGACAGGGAGTTGGGATTCCCCCTGTTGTGCCTGATTGCCTCCGGGGGGCATACGGACCTTGTATTGATGGCCGGGCACGGCGAGTACCGGCTGCTGGGCCGAACAAGGGACGACGCGGCGGGGGAGGCCTTCGACAAGGCGGCTCGAGTGCTGGGGCAGGGGTTTCCCGGGGGGCCGGAGATTCAGCGGGTGTCCGAGGCTGCGGTGGGGCGGGAGCGGCTGCCCCGGGCATGGCTGAGGGGTACGCTGGACTTCAGCTTCAGCGGGTTGAAGACTGCGCTTCTGCACAAGGCCCAAGCGGCCTGTATCTATCCGCCTGGCGACCTGGAGGAAGAGGAGGCTGCGGAGATTGTGAGGGAGCTGGCGGCGGCTTTCCAGGAGTCGGTGGTGGACGTGCTGACGGCGAAGACCCTGCGGGCAGCGTCGGAGTTCGGGGCCAAGGGGGTGATTCTCGGGGGAGGGGTGACGGCCAACCGGCTGCTGCGAGAGAGAATTCGGGCCAAGGCGGAGCTTCCGGTACTGATTCCGGCGCCTATTCTGTGTACGGACAACGGGGCCATGGTGGCGGCCTGCGCCTACTACCAGTTGA
>CAYNJI010000014.1:0-1228 GCA_964397605.1 uncultured Dehalococcoidia bacterium
CTCCGACGCCAAGAAAAAACGATCGCCCTCCAAATGGAGGGCGATCGTTCGCTCATTCTCTATCTGTCTAGGGTAGACCTACTTATACACAGGCACCGTAAACTCATGGTGACGGGTCGGTCCCATGTGGATGTGACGTGACACGTAGGATTCCACCGTCGCGGGGTTGTACATTACCTGCCCCACCAGCCAGAACATCGGAATCATCAGGTGATTGGGTCTTTCCCACATCTGCCACTCCTGCCGAAAGTCCACGTTGTTCTTGAAGTGGCCGACTACGCTGCCGGGGGTGGGCGAACCCCACCGGGCGGGAATGATTCCCCGGGTGTGACGCCGGTTTTGGATAGTCGGCACCATTTGCGACCTGTCGATCACCTTGAGATCTATGGTAATGCCGACGTTATTGAAGTACTGAGTGAGAGCCTCCATCAGTTCACCCACCTCAGGCAGGCCGGGCAGGGCGTTGGTGGTGATGATCTGCATCTCGAACCCGTTGGGGTATCCCGCGTCTATGATCAGTTGCCTGGCCCGGTCGGGATCGTAGGCATAGGGGACCCAGTCATCCTGATGATGGCCCCACCAGTGGGGGAAGCTCCATTGGATCATGGGGATGGCCGTGTTCTTGAAGAAGACCTCGTTTATTTCGTCCCGGTTGATGGCCAGGTTGAGGGCCTCTCGCACGTCCTGCTTGCGCATGGGGCTCTCGGTGTCGATCTCATATCTTCCAGCCGGGCATCGCCCCCAAAAGGCGGGGGGATCGGGCTTGGTGTCAACGCCGGGCGGGCAGTTCTTGAAGCCGTCGGGCCTGGTCTCCTCAAACATGCCGCCCATGAACATGAAGAAGCGGGCGCTCGGGGTGGTGCTGCTGGCCACCTTGAACCCGCGGGAGATGGCCTGCTCGTGAAGGGCCAGGGACATCTCGGAGATGTCCGCTTCGTAGGTGTAGAGCATGGCCGTACGGGTGGCCTCCTCACTCACGTAGATGAACTCGAGCTCGTGGATTAGGGGCGTCTGCCGGTAGTGGTCCACCACCCGCTCCATGGAGACCCCTCGGTTGATCTCGAAGTCCAGGAAGGTGAAGGGTCCGGCGCCGATCGGGTCGGCTATGTATCCGTCCCAGCCCACTTTTTCGAAGTAGTCCTTGCTGATTACGCCACGCCGCTCATCGGTTTGGTGCTGGCCCCAAATCAGGTTGGGCTTTGTCAGCTTCCATACGAACTCGTGGTCG
>CAYNJI010000014.1:1238-12801 GCA_964397605.1 uncultured Dehalococcoidia bacterium
ACAAAAAAAACGGCTCCTTGGGGCGCTTATCAAGCCAGCGCACGGCCAGGGGCGTGACGTCCTCGGCATAACGGCTCGAGTTGCCGGCTTGCCAGGGCTCGAAGTAGTTGATGTTGATAGAGTGCAATATATCCGCCGACGTTACCGAATATTCGGTGGGCACGCCCCTCTGGTAGAAGGACACGTTCTCCCTCAGCTTGAAGGTCCAATCCCGGGCGTTGGGGCTGATGTCCCAGCTTTCGGCCACGTAACCTTCCCATTCCTCGGTGAAGCGTTCGTTTGCAAGCAGGCCATCGTACATGCCTGTCAGAGGCCCCTGGGGGCTCTGCAATTGTCCCAGGTCGAACATGGTGGAGCTTTGGCTGATGGGCGGGGCAATGGCTACCCGCAAGCGCGGCTGCACCGGCTCCTTCTCCATCATCATTGCCGGCGGGGTCGTCGATTCCGGTGTCGCCGTAACCTCAGGGATGAATCTCTGGCGCGTCGGCGCCGCAGTCGGAGCAGCGGTAGCCGCCGGCGTTTCCTCATCATCGCCGCCGCATGCGACAATCACCATCGCCATAAGGGCGATTAAGGATAGCAGACCCAACGTCTGACATCTTCTAAGCCACATTAGAGAACTCACGGATGCACCTCCTAGAATTTTCCAAAACTTACACTGCCGGCAAGCACGCACATCCACCAGCTTGAAAGCAGTGTTTCAATGCATCCTAGGCTAGCCGAGTCGAAATTGTCAATAGCGGATTCTAAATCCGTGGCTGGACAATTACCTTTTCTGTATCAATCAGAAAGCCCCTTGGAGCGAGCCACGGCCCTCCCTCCCTCCAGAAAAGCCGCCGCCGCCGCCTGGAGTGCGCCCCGCGGCGAAAAGGCGAAGGCGCGAAACCCCTTCTCCAACGCTTGCGGCATATCCTCCACCGACGCCGGAATGAACACCGTCTTTCCCGCCGCCACGGACGCCTCCCGGACCTTTTCCGTCAGTGCGTCCACCTCTCCCTGAGGCGGCCAGCCCATCGAGTGGGCCAAGTCTCCAGGTCCGATTCCTATAAAGTCTAAGGCCGGTAGGGCCAGAATCGCATCCAATTCGTCGACCGCACTCTTCTCTTCTATAGTGCACCCAACGATGGTCTCCTTGTTAATCTGCTGCGTCCACCCGATCATCTCTGGATTCGAACCCTCCGGCGCGTTGACGTCCCGACCAAAGCTTCCCGCCCGCCCGCCGTGATACACGGTTCGTCGGCCCTCCGGATGAAACTTGGCCGCATCCAAGACCGCCTGCACCTCGGCAAGGGAACCCACCCGCGTCGCCAGAATGCCCTGGGCGCCGGCGTTGAGAGCCCGCAGTATCAACCGTGGGTCGTACGGCGTCCTTAATATGGTGTTCATGCCTCCCAGATCAGCCGCCCGAATCACGTCCTCCAGACGCGCCGGGTCGAACAAATCGTTCTCGCACACCACGTCCAAGTAGTCGAACCCCAGCAGGCCTAGCATCTCCACCATGGCGGGGGTTGCCTCAGGCGCACCCACGGTGACGCCAAAGACCACCTGGCCCGCCTTCATCTTCCGCTTAGTCTCGTTTCGACGAACCACTAGCCCCTCCTCTCATGTCCAGCACCTGACCCACGGCGTTCTCGTAGGGGCGTCCCTTGTGGGCGCCCACTCTTCTTGCATTTACCCATCCCTCACACTGTTCCACAACCCCTCCACTCATTCCAAGCCGTAGAGCTTGATGGCGTTGGTTCGGGTAACCTTCAGGGCCACCTCGGGCGCAATCCCCTCAAAGTTCTGGTCCACAATCTTGTGGGAGTTGGGGAAAGTGGAAGCCCCGTGGGGGTAGTCGCTGGCCCAGGCGAAGTTATCCTCGCCGAAATAGTCCGTCAGCATCAGCCCCACGGCATCGTCCATGAAAGTGCCGAAAATCTGCCGCTTGGCGTACTCGCTGGGCGCCATCTCCAGGTCCGTCACCGTCTTCCAGCCCTGCTGGTGGTACCAGACGTCAGACCGGTAGACGTAGTGGGGCATCCAGCCAATATCGTTCTCCGCCGACACTATTTTCAGGTTGGGATGACGCGCCAGCACCCCTGAGAAGAGAATCTCAGAAAGCGAGCGTTTCACCTCGTCAATCATGCTCATGACGCCCAGATAGTGGTTGCTCTTAAACTTTCCTGTCTTTTGGGTCTCCGGGCCGTGGCCGGAGTTAACGTGCAGGCTGATGGGCATGTTCAGTTCTGACGCGGCGGCCCATAAGGGTTCGTAAACGGGATCGCCGTAGCTCATCTCGTCGGGAGGAGAAGTCATGATTACACCGCCCCGAAGCCCCAACTCGGCGCAGCGTCGCAGCTCCTTAACCCCTTCCGCAGCGTCCAACAGAGGAATTAGCCCCAACCCAATGAAGCGACGCGGGTTGTAGCTGCAGAACTCCGAAAGCCAGTTGTTGTAACCCCGGAATAGCGCCGCCTGCAAAGCCGCGTCCCTGGTGAAGGCAAGCATTCGGAAGCCCTGGGTTGTGTAGATAACCTCCGCCTCTATCCCATCCAACTCCATGTCAGGAATTCGCTCCGCCGGAAGATATGCCCCGAGTCGACAGTCGTCCAGAGTTTCCCCATGGGTGGCCCGGTTCTCCTCCGCGCTACGTCCGGCGTTGAAGGAACCCGCGATGCTCTTGGGCTCCATGCCTTCGAAAATCATGTACTCGCCGGGAGCCAGTCCCGGAGGGTTCACCACATTGTGTGGCGCCCGGTGTCGGAAAGCCGGATCCACGTAGTCCGACCACATGGTCCTGGGCTCCACCACGTGGGAATCTGCCGAAATCAGCTTGTATTCTGCCATTCTGGTCTCCTTTCACCCGAGGCTGGCACTATGCGTCCCCGGTTGGTCTTCAGGCCATTCTATCAGAATCCACAAGACAATTCCGCAGAGAGCCGGAGCCTTCTAGCAACATCACCGTTGTTTCTAAACGCTTGGCCCTTATATATAATAGGATGCTGGGAGCCGTCCAGACCCTGGAGAGGTGGCCGGGTGGTTTAAGGCGCCGCTCTCGAAAAGCGGTATACGTTGGCGCGTATCGCGGGTTCGAATCCCGCCCTCTCCGCCATCCACTCCTCAATCAGCGTCTTTACTGATGGATAGACTATCGTCGCCTCTTACGTCCCAGAACCGGCTGCCGACTTCAGCCCTTCCGCCAGGATTCGGCGGTCTGGCCCATCCTTCCTGTTGACACTAAATTCCCAATCACTGCATACTTTACAGCCAATGCGGTTCCCTGGGCATCCACGTCCGCATTATTTCGGAGAGGTGCTAGAGTGGACGAATAGGCGCGCCTGGAAAGCGCGTAGGCTGGGCAACTGGTCTCGCGGGTTCGAATCCCGCCCTCTCCGCCACCACCCACCTCACCTCCGTTGTAGCCCCTTTTTCCGTATGCTATGCTAAATTTACCGCCATGAGCGATATCAAGTACTGGCTCTCCTTCGATAAGGTGCGGCAACTTGGCACCGTCCGATTTCGATTGCTTGAAGGTTTCTTTGGCTCCCTGGAAGACGCGTGGCACGCCCCTATACGCCATCTAAGGACCGCCGGCCTGGACCGCCGAACCGTTGGATTCGTTGAAGAAGGTCGTAAAACCATCGACCCAGACCGGGAGTTGGAGCGGTTGCACGAGGCTGGCGTCTCCGTATTCAACTGGAATGATTCAGGCTATCCCACCCTGCTCAAGCAGATCCCCGATCCTCCTCCCGTGCTCTACGTTAAAGGCGTAATCGAACCGGAAGACCAGCGTTCCATCGCCATCGTGGGCACCCGGAGGGCCACCGCATACGGAAGGGAAGCAGCCCAAGTTTTGGCCGCAGATCTCGCTCGAAGCGGCATCACCGTGGTAAGCGGCCTCGCCCGAGGCATCGACACCGTCGCTCATAAGGCAGTCCTTTCCATAGGTGGTCGCACCCTGGCCGTCATGGCCAGCGGCGTCGACTGCATCTACCCCAGGGAAAACAAGCAGCTGTCAGAGGAAATAGCCGAAACGGGCGCCCTCATCAGCGAGCATCCCCTGGGCGTCCGCCCGGACGCCCGCCAGTTTCCCCGCCGTAACCGGCTCATGAGCGGCATGACCTTGGGCACCCTCGTCGTCGAGGCCGGTCGTGGCAGCGGAGCCATCTGGACTGTGCGCCACGCCCTGGAGCAGGATAGGGAAGTCTTTTGCATCCCCGGCAGCATCTTCTCCCCTGCCAGCTCCGGCCCCAACCAGCTTATTCAGGAAGGTGCCAAGCTGGTCATGAACTCGCAGGACGTGCTCCGGGAGATGAACCTCAACACCATCTACAATCTGCCTATCCAAACCAAGCCTGCTCCCAAGAGAAGGGAAGCGCCTCCCGCGAAGGCGCCCGCAAACCAGATACCGCTAAAACCGGCCGCTCCGGTACTTGAAGGCGATGAAAAAGCCCTGCTAGACCAGATATCCTACGAGCCTATCCACATAGACCAAATCTGCCGGAGCGCGGGATTGCCCGTCCACGTCGTCAGCAGCACCCTTACCATTATGGAACTGAACGGCCTGGTCAAGCAGGTCCCCGGAATGCAGTACGTCCTCACGCGGGAGGCGTCGAGAGTCTATGGATAGAGCTAAGGTCTACTCATACACCCAACCAAACAATTCACAATCCCAGGAGGCTGAAGCCGTTCATGGCTGCTAAATCCCCTAAGAAATCCCGTTCCCGCAAGGTATCCAGCAAGCTGGTCGTCGTGGAATCCCCCACCAAGGCAAGGACCATCGGCAAGATTCTCGGCAGCGACTATAAGATTACGGCCTCCATGGGCCACGTCCGAGACCTGCCCAAGGGCAAGCTAGGCATTGACGTCGACCATGAGTTTGCCCCCACCTACTCAGTGCCCCGGGATAAATCCTCCACCCTGAAGGAGATTCGACAGCTGGGCAAGAACGCCACGTCCATCTACCTGGCCACAGACCCGGACAGGGAAGGAGAGGCCATTTCATGGCATCTCGCCAAGGCCCTCGGCTGGGACCTCGATTCTCCGGACCTGCAGCGCATTGTCTTCCACGAGATAACCCCAGGAGCCATACAGGATGCCTTCCAACACACCCGTCCGTTGGATCTGGACCTGGTCAACGCTCAGCAGGCCCGCCGCATCTTAGACCGGCTGGTGGGCTACGAGCTTAGTCCCCTCCTATGGTCGAAGGTGCAGCGCGGCCTTTCCGCCGGGCGCGTGCAATCCGTCGCTCTGCGCCAGATAGTCGACCGGGAGAAGGAAATCCAGTCATTCAACCCCAGGGAATACTGGACCATGGAGGCGATGCTGGCCAAAGACGCCCGTGACTTCATTGCCCTCCTCCACTCCGTGGAAGGAGAACGCCGGAAGATACAGCTTGCCAACGAAGACCCAGTGCGTGAGATTGAGGCCAAGCTGGAAGGGGCTCGCTACACCGTGACCTCCGTCAATACCAAGGAGCGTCGCCGCCGTCCTTCGCCTCCATTCACCACCAGCACCCTCCAGCAGGAAGCCGGCCGAAAACTCCGCTTCTCCGCCAAGCGCACCATGCAGGTTGCCCAGCAACTCTACGAAGGCATCTCCCTCGGCAAGGAAGGATCCGCCGGACTCATCACCTACATGAGAACGGACTCCACCAGCCTGGCTTCATCCGCCGTCGGCGAGACTCGCAAATACATCGCCGAGACCTACGGCGAAAGATATCTCCCCAAAGGCTCCCGAATCTACAAGACCCGCTCCAAAGGCGCTCAGGAGGCCCACGAAGCCATCCGACCCACGTCCATATTCCGCACGCCGGAATCCCTCAAGCACCTGCTCAAGCCAGAACAGCTGCGCCTCTACACCCTCATCTGGCGCCGCACCCTGGCCTGCCAGATGGCCGATACCATCTACGATGCCACCTCCGCCGACATTCTCGCCGCGCCAGATAACGACGCCGGCGCTGCCCAAGTTAGCTCTGACAAAGGCTACGTCTTTCGCGCCACTGGAACCCGGACCAAGTTCCTCGGCTTCGCCACCCTCTATAAGGAGGGGAAGGACGACGACCCGGAGGAAGACGGCAAGCCCCTTCCTAAGCTGACCGCTGGGGACATGCTGCAATTCCAAAAGCTCGAATCCAAGCAGCACTTCACCCAACCTCCGCCCCGCTACACCGAAGCCACCCTCGTCAAACTGCTTGAGGAGAAGGGCATTGGCCGTCCCAGCACCTACGCCCCCATCTTATCCACCCTCACGGACCGCAACTACGTCGTCAAGGAAAAGAACCGTCTCGTCCCAACGGCCCTCGGCATCTCAGTGAGCGACCTTCTCACCCAGTTCTTCCCCGACGTAATGGACGTGGCCTTTACCGCCAACATGGAGGATTCCCTCGACGAAATAGCCCGCGGAGAACGCCAGTGGGTGCCCATGCTGGAGGATTTCTACACACCTTTCAAGAAGACCCTGGAAGAAGCCAAGGACAAGATGCCCAAGGTGAAGGTGGAGGAACCCACCGACGAAGAATGCGACAAGTGCGGCAGTCCAATGGTCATTAAAACGGGTCGCTTCGGCCGCTTCATGGCCTGCTCCGGCTTCCCCGAATGCCGCAACACCAAAGAGATAGGGGCCACCGGCACAGCCCCTTCCCAAGAGGAAGCCACCGACGAGAAATGCGAGAAATGCGACAGCCCCATGGCAATCAAGACTGGCCGCTTTGGTCGCTTCATGGGCTGCTCCAACTACCCCAAGTGTCGAAACATCAAGGCCATGAAGACCGGCGCTCACTGCCCACTCTGCGATGGCGACCTGCTGGAACGCCGGTCCCGCCGCGGCACGTTCTACGGCTGCTCCAACTATCCCGACTGCAAATTCCTGATAAACCGGCGGCCTTTGCCCGAACCCTGCCCAGAATGCGAGGGCCTCATGGTCGTCGACAAAGACAACGCCCAATCTTGCACAAAATGCGCTTGGCAGGGAGAACCTGCCAAGATCGCCGCCAATGTGTAGAAGATAATGGCCATACCCCAAGAACTTCTGGACAAGTATCGAGCCTTCCTTATCGGCACAAAGGGCCGGTCCGAAAACACCGTCCGCGTCTACTCGGACGACCTCGCAACCTTCAACCGCTACCTTGAGTTGCAGAACGTCGACTACGATCAGCTTGACCGCCGCTTCCTGCGCCGCTATCTGGCTTGGCTGGCAACCTCCGCCCGAGGGAAGCACGGCGGCTACGCCCGGGTCAGTGTCGCACGCAAGCTCGTGTCCCTCCGCGCTTTCTACCGCTTCCTCCAGCGGGAGGGTCTGGTGAAAACCAACCCCGTCCCCAAAGGCAGCGCCTTCCGCGTAAAGACAGAAAAGCGGCTGCCGGACTTCCTAACCGAGAATGAGATGAGCCGCCTGTTGGAAGCACCCGACCTGAACACCGAGCTTGGCGTCCGAGATCTAGCTATCCTGGAAATGCTCTACTCCTCTGGTGTCCGCCTTTCGGAGCTGGCCGCCTTGGACCTGGATAACGTAGACATGGAAGCCAGGGAAGCCAAGGTGTTGGGCAAGGGTTCCAAGGAACGAATCGTCCTGCTTGGCGGCCCCGCCGTTCAGGCCCTCCAGAATTACATGACCGCTTCCAGACCCTTGCTGTCAGATGCGCCCACCAACGCTCTCTTCCTCAACCGCTACGGCGGACGTCTCTCCCGACGCAGTATCCAGAAGATAGTCAAGAAGGGCGCCCTCCAAGCCGCCATCAGCCCCAGGACCCACACCCACAGCATGCGCCACACCTTCGCAACCCACATGCTGGAAGGCGGCGCAGACTTGCGGATCGTTCAGGAGCTTCTGGGCCACTCCAGCCCTGCCACTACCCAGATCTACACCCACGTCACCCAGAGACAGGCCAGGAAAGTCTACATGGCCAGCCATCCTAGGGCTAACAGTAGCCCGCAGCCGACGGACGCGCCATGACCACCTTTCTTGTGGTGAACGGCCCGAACCTCAATATGCTGGGACGCAGGAACCCGCAGCACTATGGCCACACCACGCTGGCCAACATCGAGGAGCGGATGAACCGCCGCGCCACCCAGTTGGGCGTCGACTTGGAGTTCTGCCAGTCTAGCAGCGAGGCCGTCCTTGTTGACTTCATCAACGACAACGCCCACCGCGCCGCCGGCATAATCATCAACCCCGCCAGCTTCACCACCATCGGTTACCCCCTCCTGGACGCATGCATCGACGCCGCCGTCCCGGTGGTTGAAGTCCACCTCCGCAACATATACGGACGCGAACCTTGGCGTAGCCCCTCCATTTTCGCCCGCGCCGTCGCCGCCACCGTTGCCGGTATGCGCTGGATGGGGTACATTGCCGCCCTGGACTACCTTCACGCCCTCACACAAAAGGAGGTTTAGCATGCCCGCCAATAGGTTACAGCGACTACGAACGGCCCTTGAAGAAAAGAACCTGGACGCCATCCTAATATCTACCCCGGAGAACCGACAGTATCTATCCGGCTTCGTCGGCACCGCCGGCTGGCTTCTCATCTCCCGGGAACGGGCCATTCTAGCCACCGACTTCCGCTACACGGAGCAGGCGGGCAAGCAGGCCCCCGACTTCGAAGTTCTGCAGGTTGGCGGCTGGAACTGGCTTGTGGAACAGCTGGAAGAAATCGGCCCCGCACGCGTCGGATTCGAGTCCCAGCACGTCACCATGGCCGCCTATCGGCGCATCGTAGCCGCCATCAAGGACATGCCGGAAGACAAGCGCCCCACCCTGGTAGCAACCAGCAACCTAATAGAAAACATCCGCGCCGTTAAAGACGCCCAGGA
Source organism: uncultured Dehalococcoidia bacterium (assembly GCA_964397605.1). Taxonomy (GTDB): domain Bacteria; phylum Chloroflexota; class Dehalococcoidia; order Lucifugimonadales; genus JAPULR01. The sequence continues at coordinate 10,031 of CAYNJI010000014.1, forward strand.
ACTGGTCCTGCTGCAAAGGGTCATCGACATCTCGGACAAGGCCATGGAGACCGTCACCCCCATTCTGCAGGCCGGCCAAACGGAGCGGGAAATCGCCTGGCTTCTGGAGAAGGCCATGCGTGAGTTCGGCGCCGACAGCCTCAGCTTCGATACCATCGTGGCCGGCGGACCCAACGGCGCCATGCCCCACCAACGCGCGGGCGACCGCCCCGTCCAAGAGAGCGAGCCTATCGTCATCGACATGGGCGCCAAGCTCGACGGCTATTGCAGCGACATCACCCGCACCATCTGCATCGGCCAGCCTGACGACCAGTTCAGAAAGATCTACAACCTGGTCCTCGGCGCCCAGCTTACGGCCATCTCTACCCTGAAGCCCAGCCTCAACGGTGAAGAAGCCGACAACCTCGCCCGCACCGTGCTGGACGAGGCCGGTTTCCAGAAGAATTTCGGCCATAGCCTGGGCCACGGCATCGGCTTGGCCGTCCACGAATTCCCCCGGGTGGGCCCCACGTCACCCGATATTCTCGAAGAATCTATGGTATTCAGCGTCGAGCCCGGCATCTACCTCAGCGGTTGGGGCGGCGTGAGAATTGAAGACCTCGTGGTCCTGGAAGAGGCGGGCGCCCGTCCGCTGAGCAAGGCCAGCAAATAGATCGTCACCAAGCAAGCTAACCGATAACAGGAGAACCCCCAATGGCAACCATGAGCTTTGGAGACCTCCGAAAGGGCTTGGCCATCGAGATAGACGGCCAGCCCTACGAGGTCGTGGACTACACCCGACACAAGATGCAGCAGCGCGCCCCGGTGACTCGCGTCAAGGTCAAGAACCTCCTCAGCGGCAGCGTCACCGAAAAGACCTTCCAGGCCTACGAGACCAGCTTCACACCCGCCGACGTCAGCAGCGCCACCACCCAATACCTGTACTACGACGGCGAGTTCTACAACTTCATGGACATGGAGACCTTCGATCAGCACCAGCTGACAAGCGATCAGATTGGGGAGGCCCTCAACTACCTCAAGGAGGAAATAACCCTGGAGGTTTCCTTCTACAAAAGCGCCATCATCGGCGTCAAACTCCCCACCTTCGTGGAACTGGTGGTCACATACAGCCCGCCCGGTCTTCGGGGCGACACCGCCCAGGGCGGCACCAAGCCCGCAACGTTGGAGACGGGCCACACCCTGAACGTCCCTCTCTTCATCCACGAAGGGGAAACCATCAAGGTGGACACCCGAAACGGCCAATACGTTGAACGCGTGAGCTAGGTGCAAGTCTACACCGTCTCCCAGATAACGGCGCATCTCAAGGGCCTGCTCGCGCAAGACCCCATCCTTCAAGACGCGTGGGTCGGCGGGGAGGTGTCCAACCTCCGCGTTTCCCAGTCGGGCCATGCCTACTTCACCCTGAAGGATGCGGACAGCCAGCTCAACTGCGTTATGTTCAGAAGAAGCGCCGGCATCAAAATCCTGGCCGCCGGCGCAGCCATCACCGCCCACGGCCGCCTCTCCCTCTACGAGGTTCGCGGCTCCCTCGATTTCATCACCGATATAGTAGTCTCTGAAGGGGTTGGCCCGCTGGCCTTGGAGTTCGAAAGACTCAAGCAGTCCCTCGAACAGGAAGGCCTCTTCGACCCGTCCCGCAAGCGGCCCCTTCCCCACTTCCCCAAGTATATCGGCCTCGTCACCTCTCCCGCCGGCGCCGTCCTCCACGACGTGATCCAGGTGCTATCTCGCCGCTACCCCCTGGCCGAGGTGCTGCTCTCCCCTACGCCCGTACAAGGCCCCGAAGCCGCCCCCGCCATCGTCAACGCCCTGACGCGGCTCTTTCTCGACGGGCGGGCGGACGTCATAATCGTCGCCCGCGGCGGCGGCTCCATAGAGGAGCTGTGGCCCTTCAACGAAGAAGCCGTCGCCCGCGCTATCTACGCCAGTCCCATCCCCGTCATCAGCGCCGTGGGCCACGAAACGGACTTCACCATCGCCGATTTCGTCGCCGACCTGCGTGCCCCCACGCCCTCCGCCGCAGCCGAGCTTGTCGCGCCCCACAAGTCCGCCCTCCGGCAAGAGGTAGACGCTAATCTCCAACGGCTCCACGCCGTCATCGCCGACCAGAACGCTCAGCGACGCTACGCGCTCTCCCGGCTGGTTTCCGACTTGGACTACCGAATTCCAGACTTCGCCACTCTCCGCCGGCGCGTCGACGACCTGTCCCAGCGCTCTTCCACGTCCACCGCAGCTTTCCTCACCCTGCGAAACCGCGAGACCTCCTCCTTTGTCGCCCGCCTTCAAACCCTGGACCCGGCCGCCACCCTCTCAAGGGGCTACGCCGTGGTGCACAAACAGCCCAAAGGTCAGCCCATCTACGCCCGCAAGGATGTGAAGGCCGGCGATAACCTCAACGTTATCGTCAGCGACGGCGCATTCTCCGCATCCGTCCAGGGATCTCAACCCCCCGTAAGAAGACGCAGGAAGGCCGTTCCCAAGGCCTCCGCTCGCCTCTTCCAGTAGGACCGCCATGCCTGAAGTCAACGAAGAAGCCACCAACACAGAACCACAGATGACATTTGAAAACGCCTTCCAGCGTTTGGAAGAGCTTGTCCAAACCCTTGAAGAGGGCAAGCTGCCCCTGGAAGACACCCGCCGGCTCTACGAGGAAGGCATGAACTTGGCCAAGCTCTGCAACCGTATGCTAAACGCCACAGAGCTTCGGATAACCGAGCTGCGCGACTCCTTCATGGAGGACATGGCCGAAACCGAGCCTGATAACGATGAAC
>CAYNJI010000015.1:0-960 GCA_964397605.1 uncultured Dehalococcoidia bacterium
CTGGAGCAACTTCACCTTCAATAGATACTATGCTTGCCATTGCGAAATCGTTCCCTTGAAGATGTGGTCGGTCTTGGCGGCCATGATGAAGTCGTTGCGGTGAAGGCCCCGAATCTTGTGAGTCCACCAGTCGATGGTCACCCGCCCCCACTCGGTCACCAGCTTGGGATGATGCCCCTCCCCCTCGGCAATGCGCCCCACGGCCATGGAGAAGTCCATGGCCTGCTGGAAGTTGCGGAATCGGAAGCTGTGTCGCAGCTTCTTTACGCCCCCGTCTTCGATAAGTTCCCACTCTGCGACGATAGGATGCAGCATCGCAATCTCTTCATCCGTTACCCTGGGTGCGCCTCTACGGCAGGCCACACATCTTTCTCGTACAAGTTCCATCAGTAACAAACCTCTCTTTGCGCCGTCATCGCCGGCACGGAGTCTTTTCAGTCCATAATAGGCGGATTATGTTCTAGAGGAAAGAGCGCGCCTGCCGCGATGTACGGCCTACAGGTAGCCAGCCGGCGGATTTGCTAATACAATAGAGACGGTCTGCCCTCACAACGGGGAGCCGACCGGCGAGTTTTGGTTAAGGAGGCGGAACATGGACAAGGACATCGCATTGATGGCGCACCTCATGCGTCGCGCCGGGTTCGGCGCATCCCGGGGCGAGCTGGAGGAGAGGGCGGCTAAGGGCTACGAGGCCACCGTCGAGGAGCTTCTGGAACCGGAAGTCCACGGTATTCCACCCTTCCACGAAGGGATTCTCTATCGACACTTCCAAGGGTTTCGGAATCCCGGCAACCCCTTGAACATGCAGTCCAACTGGATGTACAGGATGATCAACAGCCCCCGGCCCCTGGAGGAGAAGATGGTGCTCTTCTGGCATCACGTTTTCGCCACGGGCTATTCCAAGGTGGACAACGGCAACCAGATGCTGGCCCAGATTGAGACCTTCCGTCGGTGTGCGAT
>CAYNJI010000015.1:970-1557 GCA_964397605.1 uncultured Dehalococcoidia bacterium
CCTCCATGGGCAAGGGCAACTATACGGAAGAGGACGTTAAGGAGTGCGCCCGCGCCTTCACCGGCTGGACGATTTCTAACAGGCTGCCGAGGAACCCCTACGGCCGCTTCCTGTGGGAGTTCGAGTATCGGGAAGATGACCACGACGATACGGAGAAGATGTTCTTGGGACATCGAGGCCGATTCAACGGCGAGGACATCATCGACATCGTGATTCGGCAGCCGGCGACGGCCCGATTTGTCGCCCGCCACCTGTATAACTTCTTCGTCGCCGACGAAGTCCAGGTGCCCAGCTGGCAGGACGTGGCCCCGCGAGACCCGGCGGCTGTCAACATCATCGGGGACGTCTTCATAAGCTCCGGCTACGACATGCGCTCCACCCTCAGGATGCTGTTCAACTCGGACTTCTTTAAGGACGAAGGCGTCCGGTTCGCCAAGGTCAAGAGTCCGGCGGAACTCATCGCCGGTACCATGCGACTCGTCGGAGACTACCGGTACCCCAAGCCCGGCATTACCGCGCTGGCGGAGGAGTGCAACTACCAGGGACAGGCGCTGCTGGACCCACCCAGCGTCGAGGGATGGCACACC
>CAYNJI010000015.1:1567-7976 GCA_964397605.1 uncultured Dehalococcoidia bacterium
AACTCCCAGGCATTCAATCCATCATTGATAGAATGTCCGGCCGCGAGGCGCTCGATGCCGAAGGGCTGGTGGACGGCTGCCTGGATCTGATGGGGCCCGTCCAGGTGGAAGAGCAGACTCGCCGGGAACTCATCGACCACGTGAACAAGAGCGAACCGGCCAACGGCAACGGCGGCGAGTCGCGCAGCTTCTCGGACCGGGTCGTCGGCGCTATGCAGATAATCGCGTCGACCAGGGAGTACCAGTTCGGCTAATCACTGGATTAGCGCGTATCACCTACGGTCACAATCGATCACAAAAGGGGAAGAAAAAATGCAGACGGTTATGGTTAGGGGCCGAACCTTCAACTACAGCCACGCGATGGGTATGGGCACGCCTGGGGGCGCGGGGTTCCGAAACCCGCTGGACCTGGCCTTGGGCGATGGCGGCATGATATACGTTCTGAGCCGGGGTTCCGAGGCGGAGCCGTGCCAGCGCGTTACCCTGATGACGAGGGACGAGGAGTTCATCAGGGAATTCAGCGGGCCGGGCGAGGGCGACGGAGAGTTCGTTTGGGGGACTTCCGTGACATTGGACGCAGAGGGCCGCCTGTACCTGGCCGACGAGTGGCTTCACCGCATCACCATCTTCGACAAGGAAGGTAATTTCCTGTCCAAGTGGGGCGTTCCCGGCTCTGGTCCCGGACAGCTAAACGGCCCGGCGGGCTTGGCATTCAACAGCCGGGGAGAGCTTCTCATCACGGAAAACCTGAATCATAGGGTGCAGAGGTTCACCCCCGACGGCCAGTACCTGGGCTCTTTCGGCTCCGAGGGGAGCGGGGACGACCAGCTTACCCGTCCTTGGGGCATCGCCGTGGACGGTGAAGACAACGTGCTTGTCGCCGACTGGTACAACAATCGCGTGCAGAAATTCTCTTCGGAGGGCGAATATCTGATGACTTTTGGCTCCCCCGGCGCGGGCGCCGGCCAGCTTAATCTGCCCACCGACGTTGCGGTGGACACCGCGGGAGACGTTTACATAACCGACTGGTGGAACAACAAAGTCGAGGTCTTCGATGGCGGCGGCGTCCATCTGACTACCTTCATTGGCAACGCCGAAAAGCCCTCCAAGTGGGCCCAGCAGTTCTTGGACGACAACCCGGACTATCGCAAGGCGCGAATGCGGGCCAAGAGCTTGGAGCCGGAGCAGCGCTTCTACTCGCCGGTGGCGGTGGAGGTGGCCGAGGATGGCCCGATTTACATCGTGGAGGACCAACGCTGGCGCATTCAGGTCTACCGCAAGGAGCAGGACTGGGTGGACCCCCAATTCAACCTCTAGACCAGGCTTTAGACTTGGCAGATTCTCAGAAAAGGCGGCGAATACATGGGCAGCGAACAGCAAGGTTACGAGAATAGGATTCGGGTGGATCCCGATGGACTGAGGACCTTCGCTGCCGACGTCCTTAGCAAGCTGGGCGTTCCGCCAGAGGACGCGGCCATGGCGGCGGACGTGCTGGTCTACGCAGACCTGCGAGGCGTGGAGACCCACGGCATGTCCAACAACAACCTGGGCCGTATCTACGTCAGGGACATCCAGAGCGGCAAGATTAAACCCAAAGCGTCCCCAACCGTGGTTCGCGGAACGCCCGTCACTGCCCTGCTGGACGGAAACTTCGGCCTGGGTCTATCCGTAGGCGTCCGCGCTATGAACATGGCCATCGAGAAGGCGCGCAATTCCTTCATCGGCATGGTGGCCGTGAAGAACAGCCATCACTTCGGCGCTGCCCAATACTTCTCCATGATGGCGGTTCCCCACGGGATGATTGGCATTTCCAGCACCAACAGCAACCCCATCGTGCTGCCCACCGGAGGCCGTGACCCGGTCTACGGCACCAACCCCATCAGCCTGGGCGCCCCTTCCGGCAGCGAGCCGGACTTCTGCCTCGACGTGGGCACAAGCGCCATGGTGTTCCAGAAGCTGATTCTGACTACCCGCCTGGGCACGAGCATCCCCTTGGGAGTGGCAGCAGACGACGAGGGCATCCCCACGTCGGATCCCGCCGTGGCGGTGAAGGCCCGGAAGCTGCTGCCCTTGGGGAGCACGCCGGAGTTGGGCAGCCATAAGGGTTACGGCTTTGGGATGCTGGTGGACGTACTCTGCGGCATCCTTTCAGGTCACGGCGCTTCGATACAGATGGACGCCAATGAAAACTACGGAAGCGTGGGGCACTTCTTCGCCGCCATACGCGTGGACGCCTTCCGGCCTCTGGACGAGTTTCAGGAGCAGATGGACGACATGTTCGATCGTGTTCACAAGACGGAACCGGCAAGGGGCTTTGACCGGGTGCTTGTGGCCGGAGACCCTGAGCACGCCAAGGAACAAGAGCGAAGGAGCAGGGGAATTCCCCTGCTCCCTGCAGTTGTCGACGAACTCAAAGAGTTGGCGGACAAGGTTGGCGTACCCTGGACCCTGACCGCCGCTTAGTCTAGCCTCTAGCCGCCGTTCTCCAGCCCGTACATCTCTACGGCATTGTCCCGCAGAATGCCCCGCTTCTGCTCCTCCGTCAGGTCTTCCCGCTGCCAGATGTGGTAGAGGCTGTCGGGGTACTCGTTGTCCCAGTGGGGCCAGTCGGAGGCATAGAAGAGTCGATTCTTGCCCATCACCCGGATGACTTCCGGAATCAACTCTTCGCCGGGCTCAGCGTGTATGTATACGTTGCCGCCCTTGATGTAATCGCTGGGCTTCTTCTTGCAGTTCGGCGTTTCGAACCAGCCCCGCTTCTCCCATTCCTCATCCATCCGGTCGAGGAGGTAGGGGACCCAGGTGCATCCCGCTTCCAGGTATCCAACCTTCAGGTTGGGGAACTTCTCATAGACCCCCTCGTAGGTCATGTGCATCATCTGCATCATGTTGGAAACGGGGAAGCCGATGGTGTGGCGCTGGATAAACTTGGTGTACTTCTGGGACTCGGCGGTGGCGTGGCCGCCGTGAACGGCGATGAACGTGCCAAGCTTTTCCGCTTCTTCGTAGAAGGGGTCGAGACGTTTCTCGCCCAGAAGGCCGAAGCCCACGGCGGCGAGGAACACCCCGTTGTAGCCAAGCTCCGTGACGCAGCGGCGCATCTCCTCGATGGATTCGTCCACGTCCATGAGGGGCATGAGCGCCACTGACTTGAAGCGGGGGCTGAACTTCAGCCACTCCTCGGAGACGTAGTTGTTGTAGGATTTTGTTAGAGCAATGAGGTAGTCGGGGTCGATGATACGCGAATAGCCCAGCAGGGTGGTTGGGAAGACGAAGACGGTCTCAAGGCCGCCGGCATCGGCGTTATCGAGCCACTCCTGGGGAGAGGGAAAGTCGGGGCCTCCGTGGGCGCCCAGGCGGCCGCCGAGGCTCGAGTCCATGTAGTCCTTGCCGGCGATGACGCCGCCGCCAACAATACCGTCGGCACTTGGGATGTAGCTATGGAAGTTCTTGATATCCGCGTAGGGACCTTCAAGATACTCCATTAGCTTGGTTTCCGGTTCATTGATGTGACCGTCGGCGTCAACGGTTCCAAAGGGTACCTTCATTACTAACCTCCCACGTAAATCTTTGGCTAACCAGGATCAGGATATCACAAGCCTCTTAATTCTTCACCGGAACCGCATACTCCCAATCGTGCACCTGCCAGATGCCGGCGCTGGTATAGTCGGCTATTACCCTGGTATTGACGATGTAATCAGTGAAGACCCAGAAGAGAGGAACGTATGGAATGGTCTCCTGTATCACGTCACCAAGGTTCAGCAGCTTCTGATTCATCGCCTCGACGCTTGATGTGTTCTGCAGGTCCAGATAGAGTTCGTCGAACTTCTCCGACGTGAACCCGGCCCCTGGCCTGCCGCTCCAACTGTAGATTTCGAACCGAGCCTCGATGGGCGCATAGGTGGAGTGCCAGATGTAGACGAAGCCTGCGGTTTCCTTTGCTCTACCGGCGCCGCCCCACGTGCTTCTTTCGGTAGTTACTATTTCAAGCTCAACGCCAATCTCCTTCCACATGGCCACTACGGATTCGGCTATGTCAAGGCCCTCCGGCGCGATGTCGATGAAGTAGAGCGACCACTTGTAGCCGGTGATTCCTTCGGGATAGCCTGCCTCTGCCAGCAAGCGTTTCGCTTCTTCTGGGTTGTAGGCGTGAAGCTCGTTGTATCTCGCCTCCCATTCGGGCTTCCAGGGACCCAGACCCGGATGGAACAGCGACACGATTACGGCTTCCCCCTCACCGTCGTAGAAGGCGTTGTTGATAGCGTCCCGGTCAATGGCCATTGAGAGTGCGCGCCTGACCTTTACGGCGTCTTCGCCGTGTCCGTACCAGGGAAGACTTTCATCCACCGCCGGCTCTCCTGTAGCGGTAAGGAAGTCCATTGGGTAGTTGCCGCCGAAGAAGATGTTCAGGTGCAGCGTTGGAAGCGTAGTAGTGACAACCTTCAGATGGGGTATGCCCTCGGCCTGCCTAGTGAGCGTCTTGGACACCACAGTAGTGTGAGTTTCCTGACTCACCATCATGGCTATCCTGGTAGCTTCCTCGTCGGAGAACACCAGTTGCAGCTCAGGAAACTGCGGGTTCACCCGATAGTGGTCGTAGGGAACCGCTTCCCAGAGGCTGTATTCTGAAGACCGTATTTCTGAGAACTGGTAAGGGCCGGTGCCGACGGGATTGTCGCGGTAGCCGTCTTCTCCAACCAGGTCGAAGTAGTCTTTGCTGGTCATGAACAGGCCTTCGCTGCCCGCCACGGCCTTGTGGAGACGAGTGTAGGGGCCAACCATGTCGAACCTAACTTCGTTATCACCAACAGCCGTGATACTGCCCACAACCTGTCCGGCGGTCCCGTCGGGGAGCGGCCAGCGGCTGCGATAGCTGTGAACGGACACCTTAGCGTGGGTCCGGTTGAAGGAGTGGATCACGTCTTGGGCCGAAAAATCGCTGCCGATGCCGTGCCAAGGGATGCCCTCTCGCAGCTTGAAAGTCCACGATCTGGCGTCTTCACCGACGGACCATTCGGTGGCCAGCATCGGGTAGTACTCTCCGGTTATGTGATGGTCCCCCACCAGTGACTCGGCGTTTGGAATTAGGAAACCGCCCACCACGTTGTGCACGGAGGCTTCCATGCGCTCGCCATATGCCGGATTGGGCATAGCCACCTTGAGGCGAGATTCCACGGGCATCATCGCCATTACGGGGGCTTCAGTTGGGGCGGACGTGGGCTGGGCCGTGGGGGCGGGGGTGGGAGCCGGCGTAGCCATGGCTGACCGAACAATCCTCGCCACGTCGCTTTCGCTCAGGGGTTCCGTCTGCCCGGCGGCCGCTTCGGCCAGTGCCGCGCCGATGGCAGCGGTAACGTCCTCCTGGTTCACTCCCTCGGCGGCCGCTGCAGCCACGGCGCTATCCACCATTGCCTGCATCGCCGAGCTGGAGATGCCTTCCGGCGCACTCTTGCTTACGGCGTCCTCTATCAGCGTGCGGATTTCATCTTCCGACAGAGGCGGCTGCGCCTTCGCCATTTCGTCGCGGATGGTTTGTTCCATTTGGGCCGTTAGGCCGGCGGATACGCCGGCGGTTATTGCGGATACGTCTATGGCCGCGGGCGCTGGCGCAGCGGTTGGCGCAGGCGTTTCGTCGTCGCCGCAGCCGAAGATCAGGAAGGCCAGCGCGAAGAGGGCCGCCATGGCTGCCAGGGTTGTAAGCTTAGAAGCCTTTACGTATTGCAACATATTTTTCTCCTCATTCTTGGCTTATCGGACTCAGGATATCACAAGCTTCCTATTTCTTTACCGCCTTCATGTACTCCCAGTCGTGGGCCTGCCAAATTCCGGCCGTCTGGTATTCAGCAATAACGTCGGGGTTGATTATGATGTCCGTGAAGACCCAGAAGAGGGGCAGGAAGAATACGGTGTCCAGGATGGTATCGCCTATGACCCTCAGCTTCTCGTCGTAGACCCTGAGATCCGGCTCGGAAATGAGGTCTTCGAAGAGGCGGTCGAACTCCTCAGTGGAGCAGCAGCCGACGAAACCCTTACTGTAGGCGTAGATTTCGAAGCGTGACTCGATGGGCTGCCAGGTGGAATGCCACGAGTAGACATAGCCCTTGGTATTCTTCTGTCGATGGTTACCTACCCAGGCGCCGCGTTGGCTCTGGAATATGCCTAGGTCGACGCCAATCTTGGCCCATTCCGCCAGCACCGCCTCGGGCAGAAGGTTGGTCTCCGGGGCGACGTCTATCTCGAATGCGGCCCACTCGTAGCCGCTAAAGCCGTCCGGATATCCTGCTTCGGCCAGCAGTCGCTTGGCCCCTTCCGGGTCGTAGGCGTGGATGTCTTCGTACCGGCTTGCCCATTCGTCACGCCACGGTCCGAGGTTTGGGTGGACGAGGGATGTGATGACCTTTTCGCCTCT
>CAYNJI010000015.1:7986-9502 GCA_964397605.1 uncultured Dehalococcoidia bacterium
GGTCGATTGCCTTGGACAGTGCGTCGCTGCCCTTAATGACGTTTTCGCTGGTTCCGTACCAGGGAAGGGACTCGTCGATGGCAGAATCGCCGTCGATTGTCTCGGTGCCCGGAATGAAGTTGCCACCGAAGAAGATGTTGAGATGGTAGGCTGGAAGGGTTGTTTGAATGACCTGAAGGCCTTCCTGAGTCGCTTGGCGAGTCAGGTCCTCACCCACAACGGTGGTGTGAGCTTCGCGTGTTTGTAACATCGCGAAGCGGGTGACCTCTTCGTCGGCAAAGATCAACTGAAGTTCTGGGAATTCCGAGTTCGCTCGGTAGTGGTCGTAATCCACCGCCTCCCAGAGGCTGTACTCGGCCGACCTGAACTCCCTGAACTCGTATGGGCCAGTGCCCACGGGATCGGTGGAATAGCCGTCGGCTCCCACTTTGTCGAAGTGTTCCTTGCTGGTCATGAACAGGCCTTCGCTGCCGGCCAGTGCCTTGAACAGGCGAACATAGGGGAAGTCGATTTCGAACCGAACGGAGTGGTCGTCAACAGCCTCGATGCTCTGGACGATGCTTCCGGGTGTGCCGTCCAGCTGCGGGAAGCGGGCAATGTAGGAGAAGACGGACACTTCTGGGTCTACCGCTCGTTCAAGGGAGTGAATGACGTCCGCCGACGAGAAGTCGCCGTTGTCCCCGTGCCAGGGTATGTCCTGGCGAAGGTTGATGGTCCACGTCCGGGCGTTGTTGCTCAGTTCCCAGCCGCTGGCCAGCATGGGATAGAACTCGCCTGAAATGTGGTCGCTCCCCACCAGGGATTCCGCGTTGGGAAGAAGGAAGCCGCCGATGGAGTTGTGGATGGAGGCTTCCATGTTCTCCCCGTACTGTGGCACGTTGATGGCAACCTTCAGCCGGGATTCCACGGGCTCCGGCATCATTACCGCCGTTGGCGTGGGAGTGGCGGTGGCGACGGGGGTGGGTCGGGCCGTTGCCCTGGGCGTTGCCGTAGGTCGCGGGGCTGCGGTGGGGGCCATGGTAGCCGCAGGCGCGGCGGTGGGCGCAACTGTTGGCTCTGGCGTTTCGTCGCCGCCGCAGCCGAAGATCAGGAAGGTCAGCGCAAAGAGGGCCGCCATGGCTGCCAGGGTTGCGAGCTTAGAGCCTGTTACGTATTGCAACATATTATTCACCCTTTGTGTGGCTAGTTCGTAGGGCATTTTATGGGGTCAGTCATTGCTCAATGCCAAACCTGGGCCGATACTACATTAACCGAATTTGGTAGTCAAGAAGCGAGGGGTGAAACAAGGGCAGCGGGATTCTTCACTGCGCTCAGAATGAAGTGGCAGTTTGGATAGTAGGGGCAGGGTTTCAACCCTGCCCCTACTATTTGGTGGCGGCGATGAGGTTGGTGGCGCTAGCCGAGGTCCGGGCGCGCCTTGTGCCATTCGGTAGCCTGTTCGTAGGCGTGTCCCAACTGCAGCAGCCGCGCCTCTTCCGAGTGGCGGCCCATTAGCTGCAGACCGATGGGCAGTCCA
>CAYNJI010000015.1:9512-12186 GCA_964397605.1 uncultured Dehalococcoidia bacterium
CCATTCCGGTCAAAGCCACAAGGTACGGAAAGGGCTGGAAGCCCCGCGACGCTGGCTATGGACGTGACCCTCAGCAGCAGATCCCGGTAGTCCACCTGCACTCCGCGAATGTCGATTAGCTGCCGCTCATGGGAGATTGGGACCGCGGGGGTCAAGCAGGTGGGTGCAACGATGACGTCCACGTCCTGGAAAACCTCGGCCAACTCCTGGCGCAAGACCGCTGCCATTCTCTGTCCCTCCAGGTACTCCGCCATGGTGTAGGAATCGCCCCGGGCTAGGTACTCTTTCAGGTCGTCGTCAATGTTGTCCAGCCGCTCTTTGGGGAAGACCTGGCGGTAGTCCACGGCGGATTCCGCTTCGGAAACCACCGTCAACACGCGCTTGCATTCCGCTGAGTGGGGAATCTTTACGTCTTGAAGTTGGGCGCCCAAATCCTCCAGCGTCGTCAATGCGTCGCGCATCGCCGCCTCCACGTCTTCCGTACAGTTGGCGCTAACGAATTCTTGGAGGACGCCGACGCGCACACCCTCAACGTTCCCGTTTAGGCAGGCGGCGTAGTTTGGGATTGGACCTCGGATGCTGATGGGATCATTGGGATCGAATCCCGCCACGACGCCGAAGAGGAGGGCTATATCTTCCACGCTTTTGGCGAGAGGACCCAGCTGGTCGAAAGACCAGGAAGGGCCCAGCGCGTTGTGACGACTCAAGAGACCGAGAGTTCCCCGAAGTCCTACCACGCCCGACCAGGATGCCGGAATCCGAACGGAGCCGCCGGTGTCGGAGCCGATGGACGCGAGGCACAGAGATGCCGCTAGGGAAGCCCCGGAGCCGGAGCTAGATATGCCGGGAGAGCGGCTCAGGTCCCACGGGTTCCGACACGTCACCGGAATGTTGCGGCGGAAGTGGCAGTCCACCTTGCCCACCAGAACCGCGCCGGCCTCCTCCAGCCGTTGGTGAACGGCGGCGCTTCGCTGCGGAACGTAGTCCTGATGGCTGCTGTAGCCGTAGGTTGTCCGGATGCCGTCGGTGTCGATGAGGTCTTTCAGTGTGTAGGGGATGCCGTGGAGCGGCCCCCGGTAGTCGCCCCTGGTGATCTCCGTTTCGGCTTGACGCGCCTTCGCCATGGCGTAATCGCCTGTGATTGTCGTGAATGCGCCTATCTTGTGGTCCAGCCGGTCGATTCGCTCCAGGGTAGCTTGAGTCAGCTCCACAGGCGAAAGTTCCTGGTTTTCCAATAGCTTGGACGTGTTTGCAATGGTTGCCGTCGTCAGATCTATGGTCGTCATGTTGCGCCTCCCGGTCCCGTATTGGAACAATCTTATGTTCAAAGGTAAACTTACACAAGCAACGGTATCATTTTACATAATGCGCGAGGAAGGAGACCGCAACATGGATGTAATGCAGCTGGTGGCGGAGACACTGGAGGAGATTGACGCGGATTTGGAGACGGCGTTGGAGGGGCTGACGACGGAGGAGGTGGAGTGGCGGCCCAGCGATGAGGCCAATTCCATAGGGTTCACCCTGTGGCACCTGATTCGAGCCGAAGACTACTGGCTCAGCGATTTTGCCCGCAAGCTGCCCCACATCTTCGAGCGGAACGGCTGGGTTCAGCGTTGGGGCATGGCCGGGGCCGGTACCGGCGCGGGCTACGGGAAGGAGGAATTGGCGGCCTTCGTCACGCCGCCGATGGGAGAGCTCTGGCAGTATGGCCGGGAGGTGAGGGAGCAGACGCTGGCGTACCTGACCAGCCTCAGGGCGTCCCAGTTCGACGACAGGCCCCATACGACCAACCCGCGGCACCAGGGCTATACCATCGGGCGAATGTTCGGCCACATTCTGTGCGAGTTGAGCCAGCACTTGGGCCACGTCCGCTACCTACGCGGTCTCCAGCGCGGCATAGATAAGTAGCGAAGCTAGGGCCTGTGGTAAAATCGCCTCTAAGGCAACCGTAGAATCGGCAAACACAAGGAGCGGAGGTGGAGTCATGGAGTCCAACGTGGTACTGGCAACCGGCGAGTACGATGTCGTCGGAACGAGACCTATCCGACACGACGGCACAGACAAGGTGACGGGCCGGGCTCAATACGGTGCTGACGTGCATCTGCCGGGCCTGCTTTACGGCGCCATGCTGCGAAGTCCTCATGCCCACGCGCGAATAAAATCCATCGATGCATCAGCCGCCCTGGCAATCCCGGGCGTCAAGGCAGTGGTCACAGCTGCAGACCTTCCCCAGCCCTCCGGCGAGACGGCGGACTTGGGAGAAGGGGCCATGGCGAATCCCAAGTTCCTCAGCAACAACGTACTGGCGGCTGAGAAGGCCCTATATAAGGGGCACGCCGTTGCAGCCGTGGCCGCCGACAGTCCCCATCTCGCCGAGGAAGCCCTTTCGGCCATTCGAGTCGAATACGAAGTTCTGCCGGAAGTCACGGACGTTCTGAAGGCGATGGAGGAAAACTCGCCCTTGCTCCACGAGAGACTGGAGACTTTCTCCTTTGCCGGCATCCAGCCGGGGGGCCTTCGTTCCGACGACTCCGAAAAAGGCACCAACGTTTCCAACCACTTTGTATTAGAGAAGGGCAGCCCTGCGGAGGGCTTTGCCAACGCCCACATTACGGTGGAACGGGAGTATCGCACCGCCACGGTGCACCAGGGTTACATCGAGCCTCACAGCGCA
>CAYNJI010000016.1:0-12047 GCA_964397605.1 uncultured Dehalococcoidia bacterium
GAAGTTCGCCTTGATCAGCCCCGTCACCACATCTACGGAGGGCCGCTGCGTGGAGATCACCAAGTGGATCCCGGTCGCCCGGGCCAGTTGCGCCACGCGTACCAATTGCCGCTCCACTTCCAACTCCACCGGCCGCCCGTGGGTGTCCCAGCGGCCCTTTCGAAGGGGTCGAAAGCCCGTCATGGTCTTGTAACGGCAGATACCGTCCTTGAAAGCTCGGGCCAGTACGTGGTGAATGCCGGGACTGCCGTTCGCCGTCGGCGGCCCCTCGTAAAACATAAACAGGGCCTTGTCCTCGCCCTGCTCGCTTTTCTCAAAAATATGGTGCTCTTTCCAATACTGGAGCACTTCCCGCTCCATATCGGGGAAGCTGACCCTACTGTTCACCTTGTTAAACATGGTTGTCGAAGACTCCTGACTCGCAGACCTGGGATTTATCGGACGAAGACGCCCCCGCAGCCGTAGGTTTCACCTTCAAGGTCGGGTAGCGGCTCATCCTTAGTTGAATTTGCGCCCTCGTGGGAATTGCCGCGGCCCCGATTCCCTCTACCTGCAAACTTGCGGCGCAGCTGGCGAAGAGCCCGGCGGCAAAGGCGTCGTTAGTCTCAAAATATCGTATCAGAAAGGCGGCGGCGAATACATCCCCGGCGCCCGTGGGGTCCGCTTCCCGTGCGGGATAAGCTGGAATGTTGAACCACCTGCCTCCGTATCGCATGACGGCCCCACTTTTGCCCTTGGTCAGGATGAATATGCCGCAATGGTCTAACCAACGGGCGGGGATGCGCCCACCGGCAACGTCCAACTCCGAAAGAATCACCACGTCTGCCCGACTTAGGACCTGCGCGTCGTACCAGTCGGCGGGCCTCACTAAGCCCTTCGACGACGTTCGCCGCAGCCATCCTTGGGGCGCGACGCCCAGAAGCGACTGGGGAAACCGGCCTGCCAGCGAAGACGGCACGTCGTGAAACACCGGAGCCAGCATTACCACCGACGCATCGCCCCAGCCGGCTGGCAGCCGCTCATCCTCTATTGGTGGCGCAACTGCATGAAGGGTTTGCGTCCGCGCGTCGCCGGAATATCGCATCTCAAAGGTGGTCGTGACCTCAGACGGCGCGTTGACTACCAGGTCCAGGGAACGCAGGCACTCTTCGACTTCGGGCCCTGCTCCACGGGTTAGGAGGCCCGCCCGCCATCCCAAGCCCGCCGCCGTCAGAGACGCATAAAAGGCCGCCCCGCCGGGGACTGGCCCACGCTCCGTAAGGTCCAGCGTCACGTGGCCTATCGCCAGGAAGTCCGGCTTAGGTGGCATCTTCGTAGAAACTCAGATGTAGAAAGAACTCCCGATTGCCCTTAGCGCCCAGAATCGGCGACGGCGTCATGGATCGCAGCCGCAGACCCGCCTCCGTTACCCAGAGAATCACCCTCCCCAACACCCTGGCGTGAATAAGCGGGTCTCGCACCACCCCTCCCCTGCCCACCTCCCGTCGGCGCGCCTCGAACTGGGGCTTCACCAGCGCAACGATGCTGCCCCCCCGCTTCACGTGAGACACCACGTTGGGAAGCACCTGCCTAACCGAGATGAAGGAAACGTCCACCGTGGCCAGGTCAACCCTTTCCCGCAATTCGAAGGGATAGTGGGCGTTAACCTTCTCCATAACCGACACCCGAGGGTCTTGGCGCAGCCCGTAGTTCATCTGTCCCCTGCCTACGTCTAGGGCGTAGACTCTGCGTGCGCCCCGCTGGAGGAGGCAGTCGGTGAAGCCGCCGGTAGAAGCGCCCACGTCCAGGGCCGTCATCCCCTTGGGATTCAGACAGAACGCCTTCAAAGCATGGTCGAGCTTGACGCCTCCCCGTCCGACGAAGGGCGGACGCTCCCGGATGCTAATGAGAATGTCTACAGGCACGAGTGCGCCTGCCTTCGTCATCGCCGCCCCTCCCGCCATCACCTCCCCCGCCATTATCAGCGCCTGCGCCTTGGCCCGGCTCTCCACCATCTTCCGTTCCACCAACAACACGTCCAGCCGTTTCTTCTTAGCCATAAACGCTTAAGCTCCCGGTAGAATTGCCCATGGGTAAGAAATTCTTTGTATGCAAACTCGTCATAGAGGGCCTATAAATTGACATGGTATTGCCCAATAATTATAATCTCCTAACTTAGGAGACTAAAGCACAATGCCCAAGCGCACATACCAACCCAAAGTCCGCCGCCGAAAGCGAGTCCACGGCTTCATACGCCGCATGAGGAGTAAGGGAGGCCAGGCCATAATCAAGCGGCGTCGTTTTAAGGGCCGCCATCGGATTACCGTCTAGACTATGCCCAAAGTTCATGCGGAGAGACCAACGGTTAAGAAGCAGCCGAAGGTTTTCCCAAATACGCAGTGAAGGCAGGGTTTGGGTCAACAACCATCTCGTGCTAAGAACCCTCGCCAGCGGCGACGCAGAAGCCCGTTTTGGCTTCATCGCAACCCGCCGAATCGGCAACGCAGTGGTTAGAAACCGGCTGAGACGCAGATTGCGGGAGATACTGAGGGTCGCGCCGGTCAAAACCGGGTGGGACCTTGTTTTCATCGTTCGGAAGCGCAGCGTCGACGCCAGCTTCCAGAAACTTGAAAGATCTGTCAACAACCTGCTGAGAAGGAGCAACCTCTTGGAAAGCTCGCCCCGGAGCATCGGACCCCGATGTTGAAGCGCCTGGCAATGGCCGCCATCAGGTTCTACCGCTTGGCCCTTTCCCCTTATCTTCCCACCTTCTGCAGGTTCCAGCCCACCTGCTCCCACTACTCCCACGAAGCTATCGAGCGCTACGGCGCGTTCAGAGGCGTCTGGCTTTCGGTAAAACGCTTGGGCCGATGCCGCCCCATGGGAGGTAAGGGTTACGACCCGGTACCCTAACCTATGTTGACCACCCTCACTAGAAATTTCCCTTCTCCACGCCAGCCGGCGGCTCCTCCGAAGCTGCGCCTTATGGTGCTTCTGCCTGTAATCGCGCTACTGGGGCTGATTCTGGCGGGCTGTACCGGACGAGACATCATCGGCGTTGCCGAAGGATGGACCCCCGTTGCCGTGGCCGACGGCGTTGTCTACGTCGGCTCCCGTTCAGGCGACGTGCTCGCCCTAAACTCTCAGGAGTTGGACAAGAACCAAAGCATTGCCGCTATATGGAAGTACGAGCCCCTCGAGGAAAACCGGCTCGGTTCCATGTTCGGCGCCCCCGCTGTCGATGAGACCCACGTATACCTGGGAAGCTCCCACACCGACGGGGAAACCGGACGCCTGCTCGCCCTGCGGCGGGATAGACAGTCCACTAGCCAAATTCAACAGGATGAATGGGAGAAGACAATTGAAGGTGGCTTGGTGGGAGGTCCCGTACTTACGGGAGGCCGCTTGCTGGTAGGTTCTGAGGATGGCAGGCTTTACTGCTTCGACGCCGCTTCCGGCGACCGCATTTGGACCTTCGAAACTGAAGGGCTTAGGATGGGCAAAGGAAAGGAACGCCGCATCTGGTCCACCCCAGCCATTGCCGACGGCGTGGCGTACTTCGGCGCAATGGACGGCTATCTCTATGCCGTTTCAGTGGAAACGGGAGAGGAAGTCTGGAAGTTCAAGACGGATGGCGCCGTGGTCACCAACCCTCTCGTGGTTGAAAACGTTGTGGTCTTTGGCTCCTTTGACCGGACTCTCTACGCCCTGGACGCCGCCAACGCTGCCGTGAGGTGGACCTACCCTTCCGATAGCTGGTACTGGGCGGGCGCCGTCTCCGACGGAGAATTCGTATACGCCGCCGATATGGGCGGGCAGGTTTCCGCCCTTCGCCTGGACCGCAGTGACGGAGACGCTCCCGAGTGGGTCCACGAAATCGGATACACCGTCAACTCCACTCCCGCCCTTGTCGATGACCGGTTGGTCGTCGCCGCAAAAACTGGCATAGTATCTATCCTGGACACGGCTACCGGAACGGCGGATGAGATACCTTTGAAGCTTGAGAAAGATATCAGGGCGCTCCTCGCCCCCTCCGGAACCGGCAAGTTGGCCCGCATCTATTTCGGGGACTCCGATGGTGTGGTAAGGTCCTTGGACGTGGGCAGATGGAGGGTATCCTGGACCGTGGAAACCCGGGACTAGGCAAGTAAGCATGGAATACATCCTAGCAAACTTATTTACGGACATCTGGAATCAGGGCATTCTGCGGCCCATGATCAACAGCCTCGTGTTCCTGTATTCCGTGCTCTTCAGCAACATGGGCCTCTCCATCATCTCCTTTACCATCATCATCCGGCTTATCACTACACCACTTACCCTCCGACAGGTCCGGCAAATGCGGGCCATGACCGCCCTTCAACCCAAGATGCAGAAGCTGCGGGACAAGTTCAAGGGGGACTCCAAGAAGCTTTCCCAGGAAACCATGCGAATGTATAGGGAGGCCGGCGTCAACCCCATCGGCTGCCTCGGCCCCATGCTCATCCAGTTCCCCATCTGGATTGGTCTCTTCCAAGCCTTGGTGCAGACCCTGCCCACCAACCCCGATAGGCTGGTGGCCCTATCTGAGAAGCTCTATTCATGGGTGCCTTACGTCCACGAGGCGATACCTCTCAACAGCGATTTCCTCTGGCTCAACCTGGCAGAGCCCGACCCCACCAACATTGTCATGCCCCTGCTGGTTGGCGCTTCCACCTGGGTCCAACAGAAAATGACCTCCACGCCATCTATGGACCCGCGGCAGCAGTCTACCCAGACCATGATGCTCTGGATGATGCCCATCATGCTCGGGCTGCTGAGCATGACCTTCCCCAGCGGCCTGGCCCTCTACTGGGTGGTGTCTAACGTAGTGGGCGTATTTACTCAGTATCCAATTACCGGTTGGGAGCCTCTCTTCAGAAAGTCCTCGGCGGTGGTGACCCCGAAGGATGACGAGGAAGAGGAGAAGGAAGAAGAGGAAGATTCCCAACCCGAGGAGGAACCAACAGATGACGGAGGATCCACAGACGAGAGTAGTAACGGCGAAAACCGTCGACGAAGCAATAGAAGTCGCAATGCACGAGCTCGACGCCGCGCGCGACGAGGTAGAAGTAGAGGTACTTAGTCGCGGCAAGGTTGGCTTTCTGGGCATTGGCTCAGAAAACGCAAGGATCCGCGTACGCAAGCTCTCCGCCCAGGAGGATGACGCCGGCCACAAAACCATGGAGGTAGTCTCCACAATCTTGGAACTTGCGGGAGCTTCCGCCGTATGCACCCTGCGAAGCGCCCACGACACGCAATCTGGAGGGCCGCAGGTAGACATAGAAGGCGAAGACGCCGGTCTGCTCATCGGCCGCCGGGGCGAAACCCTACGCTCCCTCCAATTTATCGTGAACGTGATCGTCAACAGAAACCGCGAAAAGTCCGTGAGGGTGCTCCTGGACGTGGAAGAGTACCGGCTCAGGAGGGATCAGGCCCTACAGGAACTGGCTCAACGGGTCGCATCTAAAGTGTCCGCCTCCGGCCAGTCCATCTCCCTTGAGCCCATGTCCCCGGCGGAGCGCCGTATGGTGCATCTGGCCTTGGCAAACAACCCTTCGGTGACAACAGAAAGCTCCGGCTGGGGCAACGGACGGCGGGTATCCATCAACCCAAAGGACAATTCCGAGAAGCGTTGACATAACGGACCCATGCGGCCTTGGCGCTTCCCGTTGACCCTGCAATCGTCCTCATCTATAATGCAACTCTAGGGGGTGGAGATGGCTGAACTTCGGCAGTCTTGGTCCTTCCCGGACAAGCCCAGGGAAGAGTGTGGAGTGGTGGGCGTTCATTCGCCCCTGCAGCGGGCCGCCCGAGTGGCCTTCTTCGGACTATTCGCCCTACAGCACCGGGGGCAGGAAAGTGCTGGCATCGCCTCATCCGACGGGCAATTCCTGCGGGTGCACACCAACATGGGGCTGGTGGCCCAGGCCTTCCGAGAGGATGCCCTAACCCACCTTCAGGCCGACATGGCCATAGGCCATACCCGCTACTCCACCACAGGCTCCAGCACCCTTGCCAACGCCCAACCCTTCCTGGTCTCCGGCATTAACGGGCAGCTGGCCCTGGGTCACAACGGCAACCTGGTCAACGTCCTTGCCCTTCGCAAGAAACTGCAATCCGAGTGGGACTTGAGCTTTTCCTCCTCCAGCGATTCCGAGGTGCTGGCTTACCTGTTGGTCAACGCCCCAGGTGATAGCTGGGAAGAGCGGCTGGCCTACGTCATGCGGAACGCCCAGGGGGCCTACTCCGCCGTGGTGCAGACCAGAGAAGTCGTCATTGGCTTCAAAGACCCCTTGGGAGTGCGCCCCTTGTGCTTGGGGAAATTAAGCGGCGGGGGTTGGATTGTCGCCTCCGAAAGCTGCGCTCTGGACCACGTGGGCGCCGAATACGTCCGCGAGCTGGAGCCCGCGGAAGCGGTGATAATCGACCGGCAGGGCATGCGCTCCTTCATCTGGCCCGGTAGAGACCATCGGCGCGCCCTCTGCGTATTCGAGCTCATCTACTTCGCCCGTCCCGACACCCGAATTGACGGTTCCCAGGTCTACAGTATGCGCCGTGCCATGGGCGCAAAGCTGGCCCAAGAGCAGCCTGCCGAGGGAGACGTGGTAATCGGCATCCCCGACTCGGCCACCGCCGCGGCCATGGGCTACGCTGCAGAAATCGGCATTCCCTACAGCGATGGGCTGATAAAAAACCGCTACGTCGGCAGGACATTCATCGAGCCGGACCAGAAACTGAGGGAGTTGGACGTTCAACTGAAGTTCAATCCTCTGCCGGACGTCATCGCAGGGAAGCGTCTGATCGTGGTTGACGACAGCATCGTCCGTGGGACCACTACTCCAAGGGTCGTGCGCCTGCTGCGCCGTGCAGGGGCGAAGGAGATCCATATGCGCGTGTGCGCCCCGCCTATCCGCTGGACCTGTCACTTCGGCGTGGACATGGCCACCCGCCGCGAACTTATCGCCGCCAATATGACCGTGGAGGAAATCCGAGAATTCATCGACGTTGATACGCTAGGCTACCTCAGTGAAGGCGGCCTGCTCGACGTGGTGGGCGGGAAGACCAACGGCTTCTGCCACGCCTGCTTCAGCGGCAACTACCCCATTCCCATTCAGTTGGAGATGGACAAGCTGGTGCTGGAGCGCCCCGGTGAACCCGTTGACTAGCTTCCCTTAGATGGTCAATCCACAGGACAGGAAAAAAACCTATAGCGCCTACCAGTCCGCCGGCGTTGACCTTCAGGGCATTGAGTCCCTCAAGGAACGCATCGGAGCCTTCGCCTCTCTTACTCACGGGCCGGAAGTCCTGAAAGGCGTCGGAGCCTTCGCCGGCCTCTACCGCCTCCGCAACTACAAGAACCCCGTCTTGGCCGCCAGCACCGATGGCGTGGGCACCAAGATGAAGGTGGCCTCCCTGCTGGGGCACTACGAATCTTTGGGCATCGACCTGGTTAATCTCAACGTCAACGACATCGTCACTTGCGGAGCCCATCCGCTACTCTTCCTCGACTACATCTCCCTGGGCAAGCTGGACCCTCAGATTGTGGAGCCCCTGTTGCGCGGAATGGTGTGGGCCTGCCGCGAAGTCGACTGCGCCCTTGTGGGCGGGGAAACAGCCCAAATGCCGGGCCTCTACGCCGATGGGGAGTTCGACTTGGCGGGCACGGTCGTTGGCGCAGTTGAAGAATCGGCCATCATCGACGGCAGTGGCGTCGTCGAAGGCGACATACTCTTGGGCCTTCCCTCCAGCGGTCTACACACCAACGGCTTCTCCCTCGTACGCAAGGTCTTCGATATTGACGACAACCCCTCGGTGTTGTACCAGCAGTACCAGGACCTGGGACATAGCCTCGGCGAGGAGCTAATTAAGCCCCACCGGTGCTACTACCAAACCCTCAAGCCCCACTTCGGGCGTCTCAAGGCAGTGGTGCATGTCAGCGGCGGCGGCCTGCCCAACAACATCCCACGCCTCTTACCCTCCGATCTGGCAACTCACATCCGCCTCGACGCCTGGGAACCTCAGCCTATCTTTAACCTCATCCAGAGCGTCGGCGAGATAGACCCGCAGGAGATGTACCAGGTCTTCAATATGGGCCTGGGAATGGTCCTCATCTGCGACCACGACGCCTGGGCTTCTCTTCAGCGCTCTCTGCCCGACGCCGTTGTCATGGGCGAAGTGGTCAAGCGAACGGACACCGCCCAGGTCTATATGCAGAGGTAGCGGTCCTCCTCGACCTTCATCAGATGCCTTCCTTAGCCCTCCTCAGCGTCTACGACAAGACGGGCCTCGCCCCCTTTGCCCAAGCTCTCCATCAGGCGGGATTCTCCCTGGTGAGCACCGGCGGCACCTACGATTTCCTTGTCAACGAAGCCGGAGTTCCCGTCGGCAGGGTGTCGGACCTGACAGGCTTCCCTGAAATTCTGGATGGCCGCGTGAAGACCCTGCACCCCCGCATTCATGGAGGCCTGTTGGCTAGGCGGGACGACCCGGAGCATCTATCGGAACTGGCCCAGCACCGCATCGACCCGATAGACGTTGTGGTTTCAAACCTCTATCCGTTCCAGAAGACGGTGGCCAACCCTGAAACGACTCTGGCCGACGCACTAGAGAATATCGACGTCGGCGGCCCTTCAATGCTTCGTGCGGCGGCAAAGAACTTCCCAGCCGTAACCGTGGTCTGTGATCCGGCAGACTACGGCTGGATTGCCGATGGACTGGCCCACGCAGGTCTCTCCACAGAAGAACGACGGGGGCTGGCCCACAAGGCTTTCAGCCACGTTTCCGACTACGACAACGCCGTGGCGTCCTACCTCGCGGGCGGGGATTCCCCCTCCACTGAAGACTCTGCCACTCTGCCACCCGCTCTGAATCTGAACCACCGTAAGGTTTACGACCTCCGGTACGGGGAGAACCCCCACCAGAGAGGCGCTTTTTACCGATTGCCCACGCCCGCCGGAAATGCCGGCGATGAGCTGCTTCACGGCAAGGCCCTCTCCTTCAACAACATCGTCGACGCTGACGCAGCTTGGCAAGTGGTAAACGAGTTCGACGAGCCTACCGTGGCTGTCGTCAAGCATACCAACCCCTGCGGCCTCGCCAGTCATCCCGACCAGAAGGAAGCCTACACCCGCGCCTTCCATGGCGATAAGGTTTCCGCCTACGGTGGCATCGTCGGCTTCAACTCCGTCGTCCAAGAATCTGCGGCGCAGGCTATGCGGGGCGTCTTCTACGAAGTTGTCATCGCCCCAGGCTACGCACCGGAAGCTCTTGCCCTCCTCAAGCGGCGACGCAGCCTACGTGTCATCCAACGAAGCACGAACCTCAACGTTGTCCCCGGCTACGACCTCCGACCGGTAACGGACGGCCTGCTGGTGCAGACCCCTGACGTTGGACAGGATGACGCTTCATGCTGGAGGGTTGTTACCAATAGGGCTCCCACCGACAAGGAGATGGGCGACTTGGAATTCGCCTGGAAAGCCGCCAAGCACGTCAAGTCCAATGCCATAGTGCTAGCCAGAGACCGGTCTATGGTGGGCATGGGAGCGGGACAGCCCAACCGGGTGACCAGCGTGTTTCTGGCTCTCCGCGCCGCCGCTGACCGGGCAGAGGGCAGCGTACTAGCCTCCGACGCCTTCTTCCCCTTCGCCGACAACGTTATAACTGCCTTCGATGGCGGCGTGTCCGCCATCATTCAGCCGGGCGGCTCCATTCGCGACCAGGATTCTATCGAAGCCGCCAACGCTCATGGCATGGCCATGGTCTTTACCGGAACCCGCCACTTCCGCCACTAACGCCCCAGCGTCCGTAGAAAGGCCAAATCAGCGCCCCATTTCACCTTCAGCCTATTTGAACCGGTGCTTGCTGGACTATATAATTTCCCTGATTTGGCTAAGTCACTAAACATAAAACCGTGGGCGATTGCCTCATCCCCAACGCATAGGAGGGGACTTCGGCATGGCTCAGCCCTGCCGAGAATAGGCCCGTCCGCGCCTTCCATGCCCCGGCACGTCCGGGTAGGCTATCGTCGATACTCCGCCCTACAGGGAATTGACCTAACCCCGTTGACCACGTGGCGCGGCCACGTGGTCTCAATGGAAGCTCTTGTCACCAGGCTGGTGAACTCTCTTCGTCAGCACGGATTTCGCCCCTTCCGACCTCTGGAGACATTGAATCAGCCCAGCGAGTTGAGCGTCGAAAGCCGCATTACTGGGCTTCGGGACGTTGCCGTTAGATTTCGGCTGCCGTGGCAACCCAAGCAGGTGAGTTGCGTCCTTTCCATAGAGTTAAGAGGGCGTAGGCTGCTGCAAAAGAGGCTGGAAGGCCTCGTTCCCCAGGGCAATAAGGTCGTCTACGATGCGACGGCTACGATTTTCGGGGGAGTTGGCATCTTCCGGGGGCGCCGCTGGAGAACCATGCGTCGGGCCAAATTCAACCGTCTCGCACCGGATGCCATCGACAGAATTCTCAGGGACTTGAAAACGGCAGCGGCGCCGTTCGGCGCCGCTGGGGGATTCCTATTCGACCGCTCTGACAGCGGTAGCAGCTAGGCAGCCGTTACGCCCACTTGTTTCCTCGCCCATATGCCCAACACCTCGTCGGACGTGGGCATGTCGAACTTCTCACGTAAAATGGCCACGCCCGCTTCGTGCCGCTCCGGAAAGCCGTCGGCTATGCAGTCGGACACAACCACCGTATAGTAGTCGTTCCACAGGGCGTCCAGGCACGTCGCCAGCACGCATCCGGCGGTGCTGGTTCCCGTCACCACCAAAGACTCAATCCGGTTGGACTTGAGGATCTGGTCCATGCGCGTATTCACGAACGCCGTGTTGCGGTGCTTCTTGACCACGATTTCGTTGGGCAGCGGCTCCAGTTCGGGAATGATTTCCGCCTCCCAAGTGCCATCGATTAGGACCTCCTCGCTGGTGCGCCTGTCGGTGCCCATCGAGTGCCCCCAATACTTCCCCAGGTCACGCAGCCGGGAGCTCATGTATAGCCAGGCGGGGGAGCTTGAGCCGCCGTTCTTGTCGAACACCACCTGCACGTGGACGATGCAGATGCCCATGTCTCTAGCCGACGCCAGCATCTTCTGCACCGGGGGCAGAATCTCCCGCTGGTGGGCGATGCTGAATTTGCCGTGGCGGGCAGTATAGCCCTCGAGGGAGGCAAGGCCGTTCTGCATGTCGATTATCATCAACGCCGTGTGCTTGGGGTCGATTACTTCCTCCAGGGATTCGTAGACCATCTTTCCTCGAATTTCAATCATCGGAACCTCCTAATAGTTACCTTTGTTGTAGTTTGTCGCGGTTTAGCAAAGGGGCGCCAAGGCCGTAACCCTGGCGCCCCTTTCGTCATCCTCTAACCCTAATCCGCTCCTGTGGCGGAATGCGGGATTACTTAATAGACGGGCTTGGTGAATTCGTGGTAGCGCACCGGCGCGTGGTGCAGCAGGTTAACGCTGTATCCCTCCAGCACGTCGGGGTTGTAGGCGCCTTCCTGGAATACCCACAAAATGGGGAAGTTCACAGTGCGCTCGTACCACCAGTCGCCGAACTCCAGCGTCAGCTGACGGCGCTCCTCCGCGTCCTCCATCTGGTCGCACCGCCTCTTGTACTCCGAAACCTCGTCGTAGTCGAAGAAGCCGCGGCCGGACTCGTACCGGTTGAAGACCATGGCCACGCAGGGATGGGCCGACTTGGGAGAGACGTTCATGTAAACGGCGGTGGGCTTCTCTCTTGTCCACGCCGTGGCGAAAACGTCCGCGTTTGTGAGGGAAACGAACTCCGTGTTGACGCCAATTTCCTTCCAGTAGACGCCGATCTGCTCGGCGACATCCGGCATCTCGGGCACCAGGGAGTGGTTGTTAGGCACATGGATGATTACGGTGAAGCCGCCGTCGGGCCAGCCGGCCTCTTCCAGCAGCTTCTTCGCGCCTTCAATGTCATGAGGGTGGTCCCAACCGCCCGCGGCTCCCGTGTCGCCTTCAGGCCCGGGGAAGGGCGCCCATTCGTCCTTGAAGATGTCCGACCAAGGCGGGAAGTAGTCCATCGGGT
>CAYNJI010000017.1:0-1745 GCA_964397605.1 uncultured Dehalococcoidia bacterium
TGATGTCGCTGGCGACGTTGATGAGCCTCAGCGTATGGTTCAGCGCCAATGCCATCGCGCCCGCGCTGGAGGCGGAGAGGGGCTACTCCCAAGACCATCTGGCGTGGCTCACCATGGCGGTGCAGTTGGGCTTCGTGGCGGGGACTCTTATCATCGCCTTTACCAACCTGGCGGACCTGGTCAATACGCGCACCCTGTTTGCCGTCTGCTCCATCATGGCGGGCGTCGTCAATGTGGCGCTGGTATTCGTGCCGCAAGACTTCACTTATGCTCTTGTCCTGCGGATTCTCGCGGGCGCCTTCCTTGGCGGGGTATACCCGCCTGGGATGAAGATAATTGCGGGTTGGTTCAAGTCCGGTCGGGGGGTGGCCATAGGCGCTATGGTCGGCGCTTTGACGCTGGGCTCCGGCTCGCCCCACCTTCTAAGCGCCATTTTCACCGCCCAGTGGGAAACGACGCTCTTTGTGAGCTCGGCCCTAGCGGTCGTTTCCGGAGGGGTGGTCTATTTTCTGGTGGCCGACGGGCCCTTCGACGTTCCAGCGCCCAAATTCAACCCGCGGTTCGTGGTTCAGGTGATGAAGAATCGGGCCTCCCGACTGGTCCTCATAGGCTACCTGGGACACATGTGGGAGCTGTACGCCATGTGGGCCTGGATTCCGACCTACCTGCTGGCGGTGTTCGGCGGGCGCAGTCTGGCGGGCGGCTCGTTGGGACTGGCGGGGCTGATTACGTTTCTGGTCTTCGTGGCCGGCGGGGTTGGGAGCTTCGCCGCGGGCTGGTTTGCCGAAAAGTGGGGGCGATGCCTGGTCACCAGCGCGGCCATGGTCATGAGTGGGGGGATTGCGCTGTTCATCGGATTCATCGATGCGGACTTGAGGTGGTTGATTGCCGTGGCTGCGCTGGCTTGGGGGGTGTTTGTGATAGCCGACTCGGCGCAGTTTTCCACGGGCATGACGGAGCTTTCCGATGAGGCCTATCGGGGCACAGCGTTGACCTTCCAGACGGGGGTGGGTTTTCTGCTGACGATATTGACGATCCGGCTGGTGCCCTTGATAGCCGACGCTGCCGGTTGGGGGTGGGCGTTCGCCTTTCTCGCTATCGGGCCGGTGGTGGGCATAGCCGCGATGATGCGACTGCGTGGACTGCCGGAATCGCGGCAGATGGCTATGGGCAGGAGATGAGAGTACGGGTGTTTTGGTCGATGGAGGTTAGGAGGTATGCTTCGACAGGGGCTTGGCGTCCCTTCGACGGGTCTGGGCCATCTCGTAGTTGGCCTGCCGGCGCGTCCAGAAATCCGCGGTAGACCAGCCGATGCGCTCTAGGGCGAGAGCGACGGATGGCGTTATTCCACAATGTCCGTTGAGCAGTCGCGAAGCGGTGCTGCGGCTCACTCCTAACTGGGT
The DNA here is from genome assembly GCA_964397605.1 of uncultured Dehalococcoidia bacterium. Classification (GTDB taxonomy): domain Bacteria; phylum Chloroflexota; class Dehalococcoidia; order Lucifugimonadales; genus JAPULR01. The sequence goes on from CAYNJI010000017.1 coordinate 1,404, forward strand.
AGTGAAGTGGCCTACGCTCCAGCCTTCAGCCTCAAGGCTGCGACGGAGGCTCACGGATGGATGTGAAGGGTTGCGTAAGGTCATGGCTCTTCCTAGTGGAAGTCCTCCAAGTCCTCATCTACGGCTTCGACACCTTCAAATCGAAAGGTTAGACGCCAATTGGCGGACACTCGTATACTCCAGGTCCCACGCCGGTTACCGACCAGTTGGTGCAGCCGCAACCCGGGCAGGTTCATGTGCGCGGGACTCTGGGCGGCGTCAAGGTCGTCCAACAGGTCGGAAATGCGATTCAAACATGTCCTGGGCGGCAAGCGACGTGCGTCATTGCGTTCCCAGAATCGC
>CAYNJI010000017.1:1755-11404 GCA_964397605.1 uncultured Dehalococcoidia bacterium
ATCGCCTCAGGGCACTATTCCTGAAGCGTACTACTTGTGCATTGTACCATGCATCGGCGCATTGGCTTCTCCTACGGAGGTCAGGAGGTAGGCCTTTAGAAAATCGTCGATGTCGCCATCGAGTACAGCGGTGGCATCGGATACCTGGTGCTGGCTGCGGTGGTCTTTCACCATACGGTAGGGGTGGAGCACGTAGCTCCTAATCTGGCTCCCCCATTCGGCGGAGACCCTTTCGCCGCGAAGCTCCGCCATCTTCTTGGCGCGCTCTTCCAAACGCAGCTGGAGCAGGTGAGCTTTAAGGAGGGTGGTGGCGTATTCCCTGTTCTGGTGCTGGGAACGCTCCGTCTGGCAGCTTACGACTAATCCGGTGGGCAGGTGGGTCAGCCGGACGGCTGAGGCGACCTTCTGGACGTTCTGGCCGCCGGGTCCGCTGGAGCGGAAGAAGTCTATTTTGAGGTCTTCGGGCCGGATTTCGACCTCGGCGTCCTCTTCATCGGCGGTGGGAAGCACGACGACTTGGGCGAAGGAGGTGTGGCGAAGGTGGTCGCTGTTGAAGGGGGAGAGGCGCACCAGCCGGTGAACGCCCTTTTCCGCCTTGAGGTAGCCAAAGGCCAGGGGTCCGGAAATCTCCAACGCCGCGCTCTTGATTCCCCCGCCGTCGGCATCGGACAGGTTAAGCATTTGCACCTTATAGCCACGGCGTTCCGCCCATCGAAGGTACATTCGGAGGAGCATCTGACTCCAGTCCTGGGAGTCAACGCCGCCGGCGCCTGACTGGATGGACAGGATGGCGGGCCGTCGGTCGTAGGGGCCGGAGAGGGTGAGTTCCATCTCCTTTTCCCGCAGGTCGTCCAGGAAGGACTCCGATTCCTTGGTTATCTGCGGCTCAAGGGAGTCGTCCCCTTCTTCCAGAGACATTTCCACCAGTTCCAGTAGATAGGCGCCCTGGTCGCGAAGGCCATGCCAAGTCTGCACAGTGTCCTTCAAGTGGGTAAGCCGCTGCATTTGCGACTGGGCCTTGGGTGGGTCCTGCCAGAAGTCCTGGTTATAGGACTCCTTCTCTATTCCCGCAATTTCGGTCTCTTTGTCGGGAACGTCAAAGATGCTCCAGGATCTGGTCCACCCTCCGGTTCGTCTCCTGCAGCTTGTGTCTCAACTCTTGCACTTGCGCTTCTCCAGTGTTTGCCGTTGCGGTATTGAAGGGATTGACGAAGGTATCAGCAGCTAGGCTGACGCGCCGTTGGGCGTCGCATAGGTCAGGCGACCGGCGGCGGCCTGATGGGCCAGGCGGGTGGGTTCCGGCAAGCGGAAGCCGCGACAGCAGGAAAGGACCCACTTGACGGCGGTATCCAGGTCTATCTTGTGGCCCACTGATACGTATACGGGGGAGACGTTGGTACGGGTGCGCAGGGCCACGCCCAGGTGGTCTTGCCGGTCCATGAGGGGGACCTGCGCGCCCCGATGTTCGTCCAGGGGGTCGTGCTTGCCGGTGAGGATGGACTTGCCGCAGCCGATGGCGGGGAGGTCCATGATTAGCCCCAGGTGGCTGGCGATGCCGAATCGACGGGGGTGAGCAATGCCCTGTCCGTCCACCATGATAAGGTCAGGGATGGTGGTCAGGGTCTCCAGGGCCTGAACCAGCACGGGGACCTCCCGGAATGATAAGAGGCCGGGGACGTATTTCATGGGAGGCTCGGCTTGAACAGTGCGTACTTCGCGAATGGTGAAGGTGGGTACGTCGAGCACGACCACGGCGCCGGTGGCGAGGCCCTGCCTGTTAACGCCGGAGATGTCGACGCCGGCTATGAGCCGGGCGCCCACGGGAACGTGATTCTCCCGCAAGACCTGTTGGGCCAGCTGCTGTTGTATGCCCCTTGCTTCCTGAGGCGGAACGTTCCAAGGGTGCAACTCTTTCAGCTTCATAGAGGCATTATACCATTTTGAGGTCGTTTCTGGAATTGATGGGCGGGATCATGGTGGGCGGCGAGATTCCTCGAGGGACTCTGAATGACAGAAAGCGAGGGTGCGTAGCTAGGTTTACGGCGGTCATGTATAGTAGCCGCCTATCCTCCCAAAAGGATAATGGAGACCGTCGGACATTGGAAGATATAACGATTTTTGTTGCACTGGGGCTGGTGGCTCTGGGGTTTTTCGCCAGTGGCTACGGGGTGCTCATCGGCTCCGGCGGGGGCTTCATTGTTGCGCCGCTGCTCATCATCCTGTTCGGCATGGACCACAATTTGGCGGTGGGCACCAGCCTATTTACCGTAGCCCTGGCTTCCATCTCCGGATCGATTTCCTATCTGTACCTGAAGCGGGTGGACTTGCGGTCGGCGCTTCTATTCAGCATGGCCGCCATACCCGGCTCGCTGCTAGGGATTCTGGGCCTCAAGGCGGTGACGGAAGGGCCTTTCGAGATAATTTTCGGCTCTTTTCTCAGCCTGCTGGGACTTTACGTAATGTTTCGTCCGGAATACAAGGCGAAGCCGCCACCTTCGGGGGCAGTCAGGGGCATCCGAATGCCGGCCCGCGCCCGCGCCTTCGGCTCCAGAATCCGGCGAATCAAGACATCCGACCAGGGCACGTTCCGATATATGTACAACGAGCCCGGCGCTGTAGCCACCAACGGACTTTTTGGGTTTCTCTCCAGCTTCTTCGGCATGGGGGGCGGCCCTGTTCGGACACCGATGCTGGTGTACCTGTTCCGCTTTCCCGTCATAATCGCCACGGCCACGTCCGTGTTCACCCAGGCCATCTACACAAGCATAGGGACGGTGGGGCATGTTATATACGGCAACGTTGATATTGTGCCGGCCCTGCTCATAGGCGTGGGGGTGGTGACGGGGGCGCAGATGGGAGTCTACGTGTCCAGGTTCTTCCAAGGCGGCTGGATTCTGAAGCTGCTTGCGCTGGCGCTGCTGGCAATAGGCATACAGTTGATCCTGAAGGGGTTGTAGATAGTGTGACGGCGGCGAGATTCGGCTTCACGCTGAAGGCTACAAGTGGGAAGGCCCGCGCCGGTGTCATCGAAACTCCCCACGGGGTCGTGGATACGCCTGCCTTCATGCCCGTGGCTACCCAGGGCAGCGTGAAGGGGGTGACGCCGCAGGAGCTTCGAGAGCTGGGAGCGGGCATCATTCTCGGGAACACATACCACCTCTATCTCCGGCCGGGCATCGAGGTCATCGAGGCGGCGGGAGGGCTTCACGAGTTCATGGGTTGGAAGGGGCCGATCCTGACGGACAGCGGCGGCTTTCAGGCGTTCAGTCTGAGGGCGATGGCAAGGCTGACGGATGAGGCGGTGGTCTTCCGCTCTCACCTGGACGGCAGCCTGCACCGGTTCACGCCGGCGGCGGCGATAGCCTACCAGGAGCGTTTGGGGGTGGATGTGATGATGTGCCTGGACCAGTGCGTGGCCGCCGACGGTTCGGAGGAAGCCGTTCGGGAAGCCATGGAGCGGACGCATCGGTGGGCGGCTCGCTGTCGAGAGGCGTGGGAGAGTAGTCGACAGGCCCTTTTCGGCATTGTGCAGGGTGGGATTTCGGAGGAGATGCGGCGGGAGTCGGCCGAGTTCATCGTCGGCTTGGACTTTCCAGGCTACGCCGTGGGCGGGCTGGCAGTGGGGGAGACGAAGGATCAGATGTATGAGATGGTGTCGTTTACGGAAGAGTTACTTCCGCCGGACAGGCCGCGCTATCTAATGGGCGTAGGGTCCCCGGAAGACCTGGTAGAGTGCGTGGCGCGGGGCATGGATATGTTCGATTGCGCCTTGCCCACGAGGGTTGCGCGCAACGGGGCGCTGTTCACTCCGGAGGGACGGATAAACGTGACCACGGCGCGCTTTCGAAAGGACCAGGGGCCGGTGCAGGAGGGGTGCGATTGCCTCGCGTGCGTCGGCTTCTCTAGGGCGTACCTGAACCACCTGTTTCGGGCGAAGGAACTGCTGGGTCTGCGCCTGGCGTCCATCCACAATCTGCGGTTTGTGCAGAGGCTGATGGAAGAGGCGCGGCGTCGGATTCTGGGAGGCGACTTCGCGGCGTTCGCCCAGGAATTTCTTGGGCGATACCGGCCTACGGACGAGGCGGCGAGGATGGCGCAGAAGCGGCGATGGATGCAGGCCCGCGCCGGAGGCTAGCCGCCGGACGGCTGGATTCTTCGCTACGCTCAGAATGGCAGGCGGGGGATCAATAACGGCAGGTGGGATATGTGGCTGCGATGGGCGCCCACGAGGGACGCCCCTACACAGGACGCAGGCAATTAGAAGGGCTTAGTCTGTTAGCCGCCGGCTACCGCTGGAACGATGCTTATCTCGTCGCCGGACTGGGTGGCGGTGTCCACTCCCTGCAGGAACCGGACGTCCTCGCCGTTGAGGTAAATGTTGACGAAATAGCGCAGCTGGCCTGATTCGTCCATGAGTCGTTCTTTGATGCCGGGGTAGGCCTCCTCCATGCCGTCAATGAACTCGGCGATGGTGGAAGCTTCCACCTCCACCTTATCTTGATTGTTTGTAAGCCGCCGAAGGGGTGTGGGAACCCTCACCATAACTCCCATTAGCCGGTAACCTCCTTAGAACCAAAAGGATGACTTATTGCATAGTGTTTTACAGTGTTGATGGCGTGTGAGGAAGGGCTTCAGCCCTCCACCACGTCGCCCGCGATGGGGTCTACTCGAACGCCCAGGGAACTGACCCAGGCCACGCCTCGTTGAATTTCGTCCTGGGGGCCTTCAAGCTCCAGAATCACCCAACCCATCTCGTCTCGAACGTCCGCGCGGCGAATGTTGGTAACCACGTCGAACTTCTTCCCCAGGTTGTAGATGATGGGCTGGGTAACGAGGGCAGTGGGAAAGGTAAATTTCGCGCGCTGCTTATCCAAGTTGTTCACCTCGCCTCTGGTGCTTGGCCGTTCAGGGCCGCTTCGAAGTCTCTCATGGTGGGCTTAATGGTCAGGGGGCGGGCAACGTCGCTGACCACCTCTTGGGTCTTGAGGCCGTTGCCGGTGATGAAGGCCACGGTCAACTCGTCCCGCGCGATCAGGCCCCGTTTAACGAGATTCTTCAGGGCTGATATTACCACGCCGCCAGCGGTTTCGGTAAAGATGCCTTCGGTTTCCGCCAAGAGCTTCATGCCTTCGGCCACCTCTTCCTCCTGGACGGCGTGGGCGGCTCCGCCGGAGCGCAACATGGTGCGAATGGCGTAGATGCCGTCGGCGGGGTTGCCGATGGCCAAGGATTTGGCGATGGACTTGGGACGGACGGGCATGACCATCTCTTCGCCGGCGTTGAAGGCATCGACGACGGGGGAGCAGCCTTTAGCCTGGGTTGCGTACATTCGGGTGGGCACGGGGCCTTCCATGAGGCCGACCTCGACCATCTCGCCGAAGCCCCTCCAAATCTTTGAAAGCAAGGCGCCGGAGGCTACGGGAACGACGCAATGGGCGGGGAAGCGCCAGCCCAACTGCTCGGCGACTTCCAGGCCAAGGGTCTTGCTGCCCTCGGCGTAGAAGGGGCGCATGTTGATGTTGACGAAGGCCCAATGATAGCTGTCGGCGATTTCGCTGCAGAGACGGTTTACCTCGTCGTAGCTTCCGTCGACGGCCACTAGGGTGGGGCCGTAGATGGCGGCGCCGATGACTTTGCCGGCTTCCAGGTCGGAGGGTATGAAGACCACGGAGCGCATCCCCGCGCGAGCGGCATGGGCGGCCACGGAGCAGGCCAGGTTGCCGGTAGAGGCGCAGCTGAGGGTGTCGAAGCCAAACTCCAATGCCTTTGTGGCGGCCACGGAGACCACCCGGTCTTTGAAGGAGTAGGAGGGGTTTACGCTGTCGTTTTTGAGATAGAGATTATCCAGGCCGAGGATCCTACCCAGGTTGTTGGCCTTGATAAGAGGGGTGTATCCGGCGTGAATGTCCACGGCGTTATCGGCGTCGACGGGCAGCAGGTCCTTGTAGCGCCAGATGGTGAGGGGGCCGTTTTCGATGCGGCGTCGGCTGATGGCCTTGGCGACGGCGTGGTAGTCGTAGGCGACCTCAAGGGGGCCGAAGCAGAAGTCGCAGACGTTTAGAGGCTCCACAGGGTACTCCCGGGCGCACTCTCGACATTTCAGGGCGGTGACAAAAGACACTTGCTGCTCTTTTCGAAGGGCGGGGCTACGCCTCTTTTAGAGGCGGCCAACGGTTGAGGATGGTATCAGGCGTCCCGCATTCTGTCAACGACGGCGCGGTGGGTATGACGGGGATGGGGATACCACAGACGGCGAATTATGATGACATGAAGGGTGATCACGAGGGGCGCCCCTACGGGCGACGAAAAGAGGAGGCGGGTTCTACAAGAACCCGCCTCCCATGGAGCGTCGGCGGAGGAGTCCTCCGCTTCGGCTTCGCCGTCCTTAGGACTTGATGGCGATCTTGTGGACCTCGGCCTTGGTCTCCTCGCTCTTGGGAATAGTGATGGTGAGGATGCCGTCCTCGAAGGACGCTGCGGCCTTCTCCGGCTGCAGGCCCTTGGGCAGGCGCATGGTCCGGTGGAAGGCGTCGAAGCTGCGCTCCTTCATCACGTACTGCTTCTCCTCCGTCTCCTTGCGGCCCTTGAGGACCAGCCAGTTGCCGCTGATGTTGAGGTCCACGTCGTCGGACTTGAAGCCGGGAGCGGCGGCCCGCAGAACCAGGGACTCGTCCGTGTAGAAGGCGTCCATGGGGAGGGCGCCGTTGTGGGGGCGGTCGGGGTTCATGGGGGACATGAGGCCCAAGTTGTGGGGAAACGTCCTGAACATGCCATGCTCCATCCCGCGAAGATTATTGAAGGGGTTCCAGCGCTGAATTGTCATTGAGTATGCCTCCTAGAATTGTTCTTGTTCGTTTCGGGAGTCCTGTTGGAACCTCCCTAAGCTGACAATAGTGATTGTATATACTTGATAGATAGTTGTCAAGTATAGTTATCTTTAAGTTGATAAGTAAGATGCCAAGAATAATCTAACTTAGTTGACGAAAGATTATATTGACAGTAAAATACTGAGTAAGGGTTCGGCATTACAGACTGGCAGAAGCCGGTGTCCTGAAAGGGTCGTCATGGCCAGCTACTATGACATTCTAGGCGTTCCAAAGGCAGCATCGGAGGCCGACATACGAAAGGCCTACCGCCGCCTGGCTCGCCAGTACCATCCGGACGTGAACCCCAACAGCGACAGCGCGGAGGCGAAGTTCAAGGAGGTCAACGAGGCGTACCAAGTGCTCTCCGACCCAGAGATCCGCAAGAAGTACGACGTTTACGGCGAGAAGTGGAAGTACGCTGACCACTTCCAGCAAGGGGAGGCCTCCCAAGGGAACTTCGTGTGGAGGTCCACGCGGGGAGGCGAGCGTCCCTTCTTCGATGGGATGGGCAGCGATCTCTTCGACGGTCTGTTTGGCGGCCGAGGCTTTTCTCGGGCCGTGGTAGAGCATCCGGTGTCCGTCACCCTCGAGGAAGCCTATGCTGGCACAACCCGGTTGTTGAACGTTCCCCCTACTTCGCCTTCGGAACCCACCCGTAGGCTAGAGGTGAAGATTCCTCCCGGCGTGGACACCGGCTCACGGGTCAACGTTGGCTTTCGGAACGGACGGAGCGGGGGCATCAGATTGAGGGTGACGGTCCTTCCTCACGCGCGTTTTCAGAGAGAGGACGCCAGCCTGCGGACGGAAGTGGACGTGCCCCTGTTGGACGCGGTCCTGGGCGGCAACATTTCCATAGACACCCTCAAGGGCCGCGTTGAGCTGACGATTCCGCCGGAAACCCAGAATGGCCAGACCTTCCGGCTCAGTGGCCGGGGGATGCCCCATTTGAACGAACCAACGAGGTTTGGAGACTTATTCGTGAAGGTTCGCGTGGTCGTGCCCAGGGACCTGAACCAGGAGGAACTGCGGCTGTTCCGGCAGCTTCGCGACTTGAGATCGGGAAGGAGTTAGACAATGGCATTCGAACAAGGCCACAGCACGGAACCGTGCTATGTCATCAGCATTGCATCCAGAATGGTAGGATTGCATGCTCAGACTCTGAGATACTATGAACGAGCGGGGCTGCTCTCTCCCTCCCGCTCTATGGGCCGACAACGTCTGTATTCGCCGTTGGACGTGCAGAGGATTCTCCGCATCAAGGCCCTGACGGAAGATATGGGCGTAAATTTGGCCGGGGCTGAGGTGGCGCTGCGGCTCATGGCGCAGATCAAGGAGCTTCAGGCGGAGAACGAAGGCCTGAAGAGAGATATAAGGCAGTTGAAATCCAGGGCTGCTTCTACGCAGAGGACGTCCCAGAGGAGGGTTTCTTAAGATGGTACTGAGGCGTAATCGATTTACAGAAAAGGCCCGCGAGGCCCTTGAAGATGCCGAAATTCTTCTGGGGCAGTACCGGCACAGCCAATTGGACGTAATGCATATGTTGCTAAGCTTGTTGCTTCAGAAAGGGGGAGTAACAGAGCAGATCCTCCAGCATCTTGGAGCGTCCGTGGATGAACTCAAAGCGCGGGTGGAATCGGCGTTGGATGCCACTCCGAAAACCGTGCATCCCACGAACCAGGTGTATCCTACGCCCGGCTATTCGCGGCTGTTGGAGTACGCCGCAAACGAGTCCAGTCGATTGAAGGACGAGTTAATAAGCGTGGAGCATCTCCTGATAGCGGTCACTACGGTGGAGGAGGAACAGGTCGCCGGGGCCAGAATTCTTGCTGCGGCCGGAGTGACAAAGAACAGCGTATACGCAGCCCTCCAGCAGATCCGGGGCTCCCATCGCGTCACGGACGAGCGGGCGGAGAGCAAGTACCGCTCTCTGGAAAAGTACAGCGTGGACCTGACGGACCTGGCGGCGGCTGGCAGGCTGGACCCGGTGGTGGGTCGGGAGGATGAGATCCGGCGGGTGATGCAGACCCTCATGCGCCGAAAGAAGAACAATCCGGTGATCATTGGCGAGGCAGGGGTGGGCAAGACGGCAATCGCCGAAGGGCTTGCCCAGCGCATCGCCGACGGGGACGTGCCGGACAGCTTAAAGGACCGCATCGTCAAGTCCCTGGATATGGGCAGGCTGGTGGCGGGCAGCAAGTTCCGCGGCGAGTTCGAGGAACGTCTCAAGGCGGTTATCGACGAGGTAAAGGACGCAAAAGGCAAGATATACCTGTTCATCGACGAGATTCACTCCATGGTGGGCGCGGGCGGCGCCGAGGGAGCCATAGATGCCAGCAACCTTTTGAAGCCGGCCTTGGCCCGCGGGGAGTTTCAGACCATCGGGGCAACTACCATGAGCGAGTACCGGAAGTACATCGAGAAGGACGCGGCCCTGGAGCGGCGCTTCCAGCCCATCTACCTGGAGGAGCCATCCGTTGAGGAAACGGTGGAGATCCTCAAGAGCCAGCGGCCCAGGTATGAGGAGCACCATAAGGTGAGGATAGAGGACGAAGCGTTGGAGTCGGCGGCAAGCCTGAGCCATCGCTACCTCACGGAACGTCATCTGCCGGACAAGGCCATAGACCTGCTTGACGAGGCGTCGAGCAAGCTGCGGCTGGACGCGGACAGCCCTCCCGCTCATCTTAAGGCGCAGGAGGAAAAGGTAAAGAGGCTGGGCGAACGGGAGGATGCGGCGGCCCAGGAGGGGGACTACGAGATGGCAGCCCAGCTAAAGATGGAAAGGC